>NZ_DJBB01000083.1:0-42813 GCF_002429865.1 Empedobacter sp. UBA5987 | reverse complement strand
TTAATGATTACAGGTAATTATGTTAAAAGCTTTTTAGGGTTTAAAACAAGGATACTAGCAAAAACACTAACCCTTCCTATTATTCAATCAATAAACAGAAACCAAAATAGAAATATTAACAACTTAAAAATTAATATTACCTAAATGCACTACGGGTTAATTTAAGAAAGACTACTAATTTTTTAGTGGTCTTTTTTATTAAATAGAAAATCAACTCTTCATGATTTTTGTATATTTGATAAAACACTTTAATATGAAATATATGAAATCGATTTTTAACTACTTATTAGTTGTAATCTCTATTAGTTTTTTGACATCCTGCAAAAACTCTAATCCCGTTGTTTATGACGATCCTATTCCGAAACACGAAACATTTACAATTGATTCTAAAATTCTAAATGAAAAACGAGTTATTAATGTTTGGGTTCCAAAAGAATATTCGACTTCTCAAGATTCATTATACGTTTTGTATATGCCAGATGGCGGAACAAAAGAAGATTTTCCACATATTGCAAACACATTGGACAGTTTGATTATTTCGAAAAAAATTAAACCAGTTATTTTAGTTGGTATAGAAAATATACAACGTCGCAAAGATTTGAGTCCCCCAACCGAAAATGAAGAAGACAAAAAAATAGCCAATTTTGTGGGAGGTTCGAATGAATTTAGAAGTTTTATCAAGGATGAATTATTTCCTGAAATCACGAAAAAGTATCGCACTCAATCCCAAAAAGGGATTATTGGCGAATCGTTGGCTGGATTATTTATCATGGAAACTTTTCTGAAACAACCCGAAATGTTTGATTATTATATTGCAATTGATCCTTCACTTTGGTGGAACGATCAAAAAATGTTATTGAATTCAAAAAATGATTTAGCTAAATTTCCTTCAACTCCAAAAAAGTTATGGTTTGCAGGATCTGGAGCAAGTGATATTTTACCTTATACAGATGATTTGAAGAATATTTTGACGCAAGAAAAACTTCCAAATCTACAATGGAATTATTCTCCAGAACCTAAAGAAGAACATGCTACAATTTACAGAGCAACTAAAGAAAAAGCATTGATTTGGAGTATTGGTAAATAAAATTTATCTGATAAATAAAAAACCCTCACTTCAAATGAAGTGAGGGTTTTTTATGCGATTCGTTTTCCTAAAATAGTTAAACTTCTTTCTATTCCGTCTAAAATTGCAATATTGGGATAATTTCCCCAATCTTCGAAACCAAAATGCTTGAATAATTTCAAGCTCGGTTCATTATGCGAAAAAATAAAACCTAAAATCGTTTTGATTCCAAATTCTGGTGCTTTCGTAATGCTATATTCCAACACTTGTTTTCCTAAACCTTTTCCACGTTGCGCTGCATCTAAATAAATGCTGATTTCCACAGTTGCATCATAAGCTGGTCTTCCATAAAAAGATTGAAAACTTACCCATCCTACAATTTCTTTTGCTTCGTTTTCTACAACCCAAAGTGGTCTTTTTTCGGATGAATGTTCTTCGAACCATTTTACTTTACTTTCGACCGAAACTGGTTCTGTATCGGCAGTTACTAATCGCGAAGCTATTGTCGAATTATAAATTTCTGTTATTTTTTCTAAATCGCTTCGTTTAGCATCTCTGTATGTTAACATCTAAATTTTTAAATTTTATTCTCAATTTTAAAAAGGAATATTCTTTTTCATCGCCATCATATAACCCAAATGCATTGCTTCGTGAATGTTATTGTACAATATTGCATCTTCAATCGATTCTAACGTCATGCCGAAACTTGTTTTATATGATCGATAATACGATAGTTTTTCTGAACGATAATCCTTGAACATCTGCATTGGTGTACTTTCCAACATTTCCTTCAATTCTGTCACATCTTCTTCCGTTACTTCCGTATTTCCGATTGTTCCTTTTTTATACTTCTGAATAAACTGAATATCGACCAACATCCTATTATCGGTTAAATAATAATGGATCAATTGTTGTGTTGCCAAAACATGAGCCGCATTCCAAAACAAATTGTTTTTATAGCCAACAGGTATATAAAGTAGTTGTTTCAGAGAGTGTTGTTCAAGCTCATCAATAATCTGTTTTCTTATATTCGTCAGATAAATAATATGCTCTTCCATAGTCAGATTTAAAGTTTAAATATACATCAAATTAAGTCTATTTATCAAATTATAAAGCAAAACAATTAAAATCACGTTTTTAGATTATTTAAAGTCTTTGATTCTTCGTAATTTTGTCGCATTAAATTTAAAAGATGGCTTACACAAGAGATCAAATATATCAAGTATTAGAAGAATTGGGTATTCGCAATTGGATGCGTAACGCTCAAGTGATGGGAAATGATATTATTTTGGATATTGTTTCTCCTTCGCCTGCAATGCACGAACGCAAGCGTTTGGAAATTGCGTTGAAAAATGCATTTAAAGAAAATTTACCTGAGTCAAATCTTAAACTTAACATTTCTGTTGAAGTTGAAGAAAAAAATCCGAACGAAATCAAAGGTTCAGAATTACCAGGTGTTAAAAATATTATCGCTGTAGCATCAGGAAAAGGTGGTGTTGGTAAATCTACTGTTTCATCAAACTTAGCAATTAGTTTAGCAAACATGGGATTCAAAGTTGGTTTATTAGATGCTGATATCTACGGACCTTCTATGCCAATTATGTTCGATTGTCAAGATGCTCGTCCATATTCTGTAGAAGTTAATGGAAAAACGAAAATAAAACCAGTAGAAGCTTACGGAATCAAGTTATTATCAATTGGATTTTTTGCTGATACAGATCAAGCAATTGTTTGGAGAGGACCGATGGCTGCAAAAGCATTGAATCAAATGATTCGTGATGCACATTGGGGAGAATTAGATTTCTTATTAATCGATTTACCTCCAGGAACAGGTGACATTCATTTATCTATCGTACAACAAGTTCCAATTACAGGAGCAGTTGTGGTTTCTACGCCTCAAAATATTGCATTAGCAGATGCTAAAAAAGGAGTTGGAATGTTCCAAATGGAAGCGATTAATGTTCCAGTTTTAGGAATTGTAGAAAATATGGCGTATTTTACACCAGAAGAATTACCTAACAATAAATATTATATCTTTGGACAAAATGGTGCAAAGAACTTAGCAGAACAAATTGGTGTTCCTTTCTTAGGCGAAATTCCAATTGTACAATCTATTCGCGAAGCTGCTGACGTTGGTCGTCCAGCTGCAATGCAAGAAGATACTGTTGTGGCTAATGTTTACAAAGAAATTGCACGTAACGCAGTACAAAGTTTAGTAGAACGTAACAATACTTTGCCTCCAACAGAAGCTGTTCGTATTACAACGATGGCAGGTTGTTCGGCAAAAAATTAAAAAAGTAAAAGATCATGACTCCAGAAGAAAAATATTCAGAAGTTGAAAAGGCCTTAACTGAAATTAGACCATTCTTAAATTCAGATGGAGGCGATATCGAATTAGTATCTGTAGAAGATAATATTGTAAAAGTTCGCCTTACAGGTGCATGTATAGCATGTTCTGTCAACCAAATGACCTTAAAGTCAGGTGTTGAAATGACCATCAAAAAATATGTTCCAGAAATCGTTTCGGTTATCAATGTTTCAGATTTTGAAACTTCAACTGAAGCAGATCAAATATCTTCACTAAAAGAAGAAAATTAGAATATCATTAGATTCTCATAAATTAAAACGCCTTTATATCAATTTATAAAGGCGTTTTATTATTTTTGGCAAACAATTTGAATCTTAACCTCAAAACCAAAAATTCAAAATGAAAAAATATATTTTATTTTTTACTTTTATTGTCCTTTCATTTGCATTGCCTTTAAATGCTCAAAACAACTACAAAGTTGGCGAAAATCTAAAATTTAGAGTTCATTATTCTGGATTGAATGCAGGATATGCATCAATTGATGTAAAAGAAGCTACTTTGAACGGAAAAAGTCATTTTCATATCGTAGGAAAAGGAACTTCTACTGGTGCTGTGCGTGCTTTTTTTAAGGTAGATGATAATTACGAATCGTATATTGATAAAACAGATTTGAAACCAACAAAATTTGTTCGAAATATTGTAGAAGGAAGTTACAAACGTCATCAAATCTATTATTTTGATCATGCCAATAGAAAAGCAAAAGTTGAAAATAAACGAGATGGAAAAGTAACGACAGAAACAATTCCGTACGATGCGCAAGATTTACTTTCTGCTTTTTACAGTTTACGTAATACCAATCATGCCACTCTTAAAACAGGAGATTATTTGAACGAAAATATTTTTCTTGGTGACGAAACGCTAAAATTTCGATTGAAAGTTTTGGGACGTGAAACCTTAAAAACAAAATTCGGAAAAATTGCGGCAATCAAAATTCGTCCATACGTACAATCTGGTCGTGTTTTCAAAGAATCAGAATCGGTTACGATGTGGATTTCTGACGATGATAACTTAGTTCCATTAAAAATAAAAGCTGGTTTATTAGTTGGATCGTTAAATGCAGATCTTAACGAGTATAGCAATTTAAAATATCCTATTACTTTTACGAAGTAATATTCTTGATCATTAGCATGAAGAATGTATTAATTCTTTTAGTCATAGCATTCATTACGATTGGAGCTTTAAAAATTTTCAAAACTGAAAAATCTCCAATTACAATAAATCTTCAACTTGAAAAAAAATCTTCAACAAAATTGAATAAGCATTCTTATGGTTGGATATTAGATCAGATAAAAGATGATGACTTAATTATTTCATCAGATTCTGTCATTGTAAATGATTATGAAGTGAAAATAGATATCCAAAATACCGAAAAAAAAGAGATATATCTATGGATGATGAATTGTTCTTGGGATCAAAATTTCGAAATCAATAATAATTATATTCAATTTTATAATCAAGGATGTGATAAAAATTCGCCTCAACTTTTCAAGATTGCACCTAATTCAAAAATTACATTAAAAGGAACTTTACGAAAAGATTTAAAGTTTCAATATGGTGATGATAATTTTGACAATGAAGTAAAACTTACAAAAATAGGTTTAATTATTATCGATGATATTTATAATCCAAAACTAAAAATGTTTGATTATGACTTAAATATTAAAGATAAAAGCAAGCATAAAATTATTTGGAGTAATGGAATCGATTTACTTGACAATTAGTAAAATTTTATTTCTCCAAATATTCCAAAAAAACATCACTCGGAATTTCCATTGCACCCAAACTCGCTAAATGTTCGGTATAAACTTGACAATCGATCAATTTATATTTCTTGTGGTATTTTGCAACAAATTGTATAAAACCAGCTTTGGAAGCATTGCTCACTTTCGCAAACATACTTTCTCCACAAAAAACATCGCCCATATCAATTCCATAAAAACCACCAACCAATTCGTCGTTTTGCCAAACTTCAATACTTTTAGCGATTCCCATTTCATGTAACGTACAATATGCTTCGATCATATCATTTGTAATCCACGTTCCGTCCTGATCTTTTCTATACGCTTGCGAACAATTTGTAATCACTTCTCGAAACGCTTTATTTTCTGAATACGTAAATATTTGATCTCGAAAAACTTTCTTCATCGATTTCGAAACATGTAAATTTTCTGGAAATAAAACAAATCGATCTTGTGGAAACCACCAAATAATTGGATCTTCTTCATTAAACCAAGGAAAAATTCCTTTCTGATAAGCCAAAATTAGGCGTTCTGGCGAAAGATCTCCTCCAACAGCTATAATTCCCTCGCTATTCACTTCATCGTAATCAGGAAAGATTAAATCAGAACTTAACCAATACATATCGTTTTGTGTATAATTTATATAAAATTAAAAAAACGTGTCCAATAAAGAACACGTTTAGTATTAATTGATGTTTTTTTACTTAGAATGGTAAATCATCATCATCTCCATTAGAAAAAGTATCAACTGGAGGCGCTGGTGCAAAATTATCGTAACCTTGAGGTGCTTGTGCAGCTGCATTCGCCATATTCTCAATTCTCCACGCTTGGATTGTATTAAAATATCTTGCTACTCCTTCTGGATTAATCCACTCACGACCACGAATATTGATAGAAACTTTCACTTCATCACCAGGTTTGTAAGCATTCAACACATCAGTCTTATCTTGTGTAAGCTCAATTAAAATATCTTGTGGATATTGTTCTTGCGTTGTAACAACAAATTCTCTTTTCTTGAAACTTGCAGTAATATTTTGAGTTTCAAATACTTTCTTAATTCTTCCTGTAATTTCCATTTTTGTAAAAGCTTTGTACAAATTTAGAATGTAAAAAAAGATTAAAAAAATTTTATTTCGAAATTTTGTTAGAAAGAAAACTTGTGTATATTTGCAATCCAAATCGGTGAGATTTTAGCGGGCGTGGTGGAATTGGTAGACACGCTAGACTTAGGATCTAGTGCCGCAAGGTGTGGGAGTTCGAGTCTCCCCGCCCGTACAACAAAAAAGACTTTGAAAATATTTTTCAAAGTCTTTTTTTATGATTTATTGTTTTCTAACGATTTATAATATTTTTTATAAATTTAGATAATTATTTGGTTACAAGTTGTTTGGTATGTATTCGAAAAGAAAAAGAAATTTGAAATCTGGAGGGAGAACTATCCCCATTTTTGAATTTATAGTGGTTGTAATTATCATCATTATTTTGATTTACTTCGCAGTTTTCTGAGGAAATTATTCTTCATTTTTTTTAACATTAATTTATAATTATTCCATTATCTATGGTTTAATATTTGTTCTTTATAGATAACAAATCTATTAACAACTTATAAAACAAAAAATTATGGACAAATTAGAATTAGAAGGAAAATGGAATCGAATCAAAGGTGCTGTAAAACAAAAATATGGTGATTGGTTTGATGATGACAAAGTTTATGCTGAAGGAAAATACGATGAAGTTGTAGGTAAAATTCAGGAAAAAACAGGAAAATCTAGAGAAGAAATTGAAAGTACAATCAAAGATTGGAAAGAAGACAATCAAGATTAATTATTATTTCAATTAAAAAGGTTAGGACAAAATCCTAACCTTTTTTTATGCTTCTATATTTTTATAAAATGTTTTTCGTCGCTTGTGAACAACAGGATCAAAGTTTTTCCATAATTGTTGCACTTTTGTATTTTCCTCAAGCAAAGGGTTCGTTTCTAAAGTTTTAATCCCTCTTGCTATAAATCGATCATAAAGTTCTTTAAAAATCAAGGCATTTACACCTTTATTTTGATAATGAGGATCAATTCCTATCAAATAAAATTCGACATGATCGTTCTTTTTTTGCGCTTGCATCAAATGCCACCAACCAAATGGAAACAATTTTCCTTTCGTTTTCTGAAATGCTTTCGAAAATGAAGGCATTGTAATCGCAAAAGCAATCATTTTGTTGTTTTTATCTTTTACACACGAAATAAAATCAGGATGAATAAATTTTAGATATTTCTTTTTGTAATGTTCAACCTGAAATTTTTCTATCGGAACAAAACTTTGCAATTCTGCATACGTCACATTCAACAAATCGAACATCTCATCTACGTAAGGTAACATTTCGTCAATTGTATCAAATTTATACGTATCTATTTCGTAACGTTTTTTGAGCATTTCACACAATTTATCCATTTGCTTTACCTTGCCCAAATTGGCAATATCAATAGAATATTCTAACCACTCGGCTTTTGGTTGATAACCTAATTCTTGCAAATATATTGGATAATATTCGTAATTATATAAACCGATCAAAGTGGCAACTTTATCAAATCCTTCTGTTAATAATCCAGCTTTATCCATATTCGAAAATCCCATCGGACCTTCTATATAACTCAGTTTATTATTTTTAGCAATGTTTTCAACAGTTGTTAATAAAGCTTTCAGAATGTTAATATCATCTTTAAAAACTAACCAACCAAACCGAATTTTAGTCTTTCCAAGTTCTTTTACTTCGGTCCAATTAATAATCGAAACAATTCGTCCAACTACTTCTTTTCCTTTGTAAGCTAAAAAATAGTTAGCTTCAACCGTCTCAAAAATTGCATTATTTTTATCAAAACTTGCGAGTTCATCTTTCTTTAAAGAAGGCACCCAATACGGATTATCTTTATACACTTCAAAAGGTAAATCGACAAATTTCTTCATTTCACTTGGCGTATTCACCTCTCTTACTTCGATCATATGCTATTAAATTGCGTCTTACAGATTCTAATTTAGGGAGATTTTTTTAGAGAACAATTTTCTCTTCTACAGATTTTCCGTTTTTATCTTTTCCGTAAAATAAAATATAATCAAGCTTTACGGAGATTCCAGCCGTTCCTTTCTTCTGTTTTAAGAAAACACGATTCAGTGTTATCAACTTGTTATTAACAGTTGTTTGAACAATTGGATTTTTTTGAGAATCAAGCTTAAGCGTTAATTTTTGAGTTGGATAAGAAACCAATGTCAACTGAAAAACATTCTTTTCAATTTTCTTAATATCTAAACCATATGCCAATTTCTTTTGTATAGAAGTCAAGGGCTTTTTTGAACCATCTTCGGCATAAAGAATACGATAAATATCAACTGGATTATCATCATCTAAAATTCCTTTGCTCGAAAAAATAGCATCGTAAACAAACGTATTTTTATTGTCGTTGTGTTGAATGTAAAATAATCTATTTTCTGATTTTGGAGGAACAGGATAACCTTGTTGTGCATTTACAACAAAAGAAAAAAGGATAGAACAAATAATTAATAGGTTTTTCATTGATTGATATTTTTAAAAATAGAAGATAGGAATTATTTGAATGATTATCTAAATCCAAATAAAAAGTTTCGAAACTTTTACTTGTTCAATATTATTTTGATCAAGAAAATCTTGCGGAAATTTGATTAAATCTGAAATTGGAATAATTTCATCATTCTGAATAAAATTATATTTACCATGACCAGTTTGATATTTAGAACTTTTATTAGAAACTTCGTGATTGATTTCAATCATTTCATCTTCTAAATCAATAGTAATTTCTGATTCTTTTTCTACAACGAACAAAACCTTTTTATTCCTGAAAAAATAAATTTCTCGCTTAGATTCATGTAAGAGATGATTGTAAGTATTGGCAACTGGAATGGTAAAAACAAAGAATAGTATCAAAAAAATCATTCCAATAATTATGTTAGTTAAAATGAAATCTGTCACAAACAATAATTGATAAGCTATAAATAAAAAAGTAAGACAAAGAATTGCAAAAAGAATCATATTAAAAACTGAAATATAGCTTAAAAAACCAATTTTGACGCGAATAACTTCATCATTTTCGTGTTTATATTCTTTTTGAGACTCAATGATAAATAAAATAATTGGTAAAAAGATTATCAACAAAAGTAAGATGATGAAAATCGAATTTTCTGTACTCATTTTTTATTTTTTTATTTTCTCTTTGACGAATTCTACAATAATTGGAACCAAAGAAAACACAATAATTGCCATTACGACAATTTCGAAATTGTTTTTGATAAATGGAATTGTTCCAAGGAAATAGCCAGCCAATGTAATCCCGAAAACCCAAATTGTTCCTCCGATAAAATTATATTTGATAAATGTGCCATAATGCATTTTAGAAATCCCTGCAACGAAAGGTGCAAGCGTTCTTACAATCGGAACAAAACGTGCAATTACAATGGTTTTTGAACCATATTTTGTAAAGAAATCTTCGGTCTTTAGTATCGCAGAATCTTTAATAATTCGTTTACCGAAAATTTTAGCTGTGACTAATTTCGTTCCTAAGGTTTTCCCAATCGTATAATTGACTGTGTCGCCTGCAATTGCCGCGATCCAAAGTAAACCTAATACGATATAAATATTGAGTTGAGCTGGAAAAGCCGCAGCTAACATCCCTGCTGCAAATAAAAGCGAATCGCCAGGTAAAAAAGGCATGACAACCAAACCTGTTTCGATAAAGATTAAGAGAAATAAAATCAAGTAAAACCAATGTTGATAATCATTTAAAATGGTTTCTAAATATTTATCGATATGTAGAATATAATCTAAAATTTCCATGATTTAAAGGTATAAAAAACTCGACCGAAGTCGAGTTAAGTTTTTATAGTTATTCTTGTTCAGCTACCTTTTTTTTGCCGAACTTTTCTTTGATAATTTCCACTAAAATTGGAAGTACAGAAGCGATTGTTATTCCTAAAATTACTTTAGAAAAATTATTTTGAACCCATTCTATATTTCCTAAAAAGTATCCAATAAGTGTTAAACCAACAACCCATAACACGGCTCCAATTACGTTATATGTAATGAAAATAGAATATCCCATTCGTCCGATTCCTGCAACAAAAGGCGCTAAAGTTCTTACAATTGGTACAAAACGAGCAATTACAATGGTTTTTGAACCGTATTTTTCGTAGAATTCGTGCGTTTTATTGATATGTTCTTCTTGGATGAAATTTTTACCAAAAATCTTAACCTTAGTTGCTTTATAACCAACTTTTTTCCCGATGGTATAATTCAACGTATCACCGAGAATGGCGGCCACTAAAAGAATTGCAATCATAATCCACACATTCATATCATTTGTTTCTTGCGCAGCCAACATACCTGCTGCAAACAACAGTGAATCTCCAGGTAAAAATGGCATCACAACCACACCTGTTTCCACGAAAATGATTAAAAATAAAATTGCATAAAGCCACAAACCATACTCATTTGCAAACTCTGCTAAATGCTGGTCGATATGCATAATAAAGTCAAAAAGACTCATAAATACTTCCATAAAAGTTGATTAAATTTCCGAAGCATTAAATGCATTTTTGATATGATTTACGCTCCAAGATTGTTGTTTTTTTAAAAGTGCTAAAATATCAAATCTTACCTCAGAAATAAAATTATTTTTCTGAATAAAATCATCTGCGGCAAGAATTAACAATTTCTTCTTCTTTGTGTTAACAGAACTTTCTGGCTCGGCAACATAATTTGAAGTACGACTCTTAACCTCTATAATAACAATCTCATTTTCAAATTGAGCAATAATATCGATTTCGGCTTTTCTGAAAAAATAATTTCGAGCCAATATTTTGTATCCATTTTGGATTAAATAATTAACAGCAAAATCTTCTGCTTCTTTTCCGAAATCGTAACTAATACTCATTCAAAAAAAATTATTTTGTTCCGTACAAACGATCTCCAGCATCACCTAAACCTGGAACGATGTATCCATTTTCATTCAATTTTTCATCCAAAGCAGCCAAGAAAATTGGAACTTCTGGATAAACATTTTGTACCGCTTCCACTCCTTCTGGACAACCTACTAAACAAGCCAAACGAACAGATTTCGCTCCTTTTTCTTTTAGAATTTCAATTGCTTTGATTGCAGAACCTCCTGTTGCTAACATTGGATCAACCAAAATTACATCCCGAGAATCTAAATCAGTTGGGAGTTTACACAAATATTCAACTGGTTGTAATGTATCATGATCGCGGTAAAGCCCAATATGACCAACTTTAGCGGTAGGAATTAATTGATGAATTCCTTTTACCATTCCCAATCCTGCACGTAAAATTGGAACGATAGTCATATCATTTCCTTTTAATTTGTAACCGATTGTTTTGGTAATTGGCGTTTCAACTTCTACTTCTTCAAGCTCGATGTTACGTGTAATTTCGTAACACATCAAACCTGAAATTTCGTCTACTAATTCACCAAATTCTTTCGTTGTTGTGTTTTTATCACGCATTTGCGTAATTTTTGCTTTTACCAACGGGTGAGAAATGACTGTTAAATTATCTTGTTTCATATATGTTTGTATAATGATGCAAAGTTACATTATTTGAAGTAACATTTAGCTGAACTTTTGCACCCATTTTTAGCGCAACATTGTGACCTGTATGCCCTGCAGGAAATCCGAAAGCTACTGGAATATTTATTTTTTTTGTAAAACTATGAATGACTTCATACGTTTTTGGATCGAATGGATGATTGTAGTTATCAGCATTTTCTTCTTCCGTATCCATGTGCGTAAAGTTTCCTAAAATAATTCCTTTTACATGAATAAGAATTCCGTTGCGTTTAAGATTCATCAACATTCGATCAACAGCATACCAATTCTCGAACCAATCTTCTAAAAATAAAATCTTATCCGAAGGATTTGTAATCGCAGATTCGCTCCCCAAAAGTGAATACACAATCGAAAGATTTCCGCCAATTAATTCTCCTTTTGCTTCGCCTAAATTATTATAAGTATGTGATTGAATTTCGTAATTAATTTCATGTCCAAACAATGCTTCATAAACACTTTGATAAGATGTTGGATGATATTCGGTATTTGCTAATTTCTTTGCTGTAACACCGTGTATTGTTTGAAAACCTAATCGATTAAAATGATTGTGAAAAACAGTGATATCAGAATAACCAATTATCCATTTTGGTGATTTTTTGAAATTTGTTAAATCTAATTCATCAATAATTTTCACAGAACCATAACCTCCTCTAGCACACCAAATCGCTTTAATTTCAAAATCATCCAACGCCCACTGAAAATCTTCTGTTCTCATTTCATCTGTGCCTGCATATCGATAACCAAAATCATATTCGGCATAAATATTTTTCCCTAAAATTGGAACTAATTTCCAAGATTTTATGAGCTCAATTGTTTCTTCTAATTCTCCTTTGAGCATTCGCTTTGCAGGAGCTACTATTGCTATTTTATCCCCTTCTTTTAAAAAATCAGGCTGAATCATTTTACAAATTTTCATCAAAGGTAAACACAAAAAAAAAGACGAACTATAAAAGTTCGCCTATTTATTATTTATAAAATTTATCTTAGAAATTATAAGTTACACTTGCATTCCAAGTTCTTCCATTCCCCCAGAAGTAACCGTAGTTGTCTTTACGAGAAATGTATTGATCATTGAATAAATTGTTGATATTTCCTCTAAATTTAAGTGATTGACTGTTTGTAATTTTAAATTTATAAGACATTCCTAAATCTACCGTTGCGTATGGATCGATAGGAACATTAACATAAGTTTTTCCAGCAATTGAAGCTTTAGCAGCATCAATTAAATCAACATTTTCAAAAACACGAGCAAAATAGTTAAAGTTTGTATCAAAAGACCAAGCACGAGTAATATTTACTCTAGTTCCCATACCAAACGTAAATTGTGCTGCATTACCAACATAAGCATCTAATGATTCTTTTCTGTTTTCATAACCAGGAACTAATGCTTGTGTATCTGTATCTTGAACTTGGAAATTATAAGCTCCAGTGTATTTCCAGTCACCATAAGATGTATAACCTGTTACAGTCCAAGCATGAGATATTTTTGCTTCAAAATCTGCCTCTAAACCTTTGTGAACTTCAGATAAGTTTGTTGCAATGAAACGAACGTTAGCATGGTTATCTCCATTAGCATCGACAAAATCTTGACCAGAATAAGTCATCGATCTATTATCCCATTCTGTATAATAAGCATTAAGATTTACTCTTAATGTACGAGATTTATAACGGTAACCAGCTTCAATACTTTGTAAAATTTCGTTGTTAACTGGTAAGTCTTCTACATAATTTACAGTATTACGAACAAAAATATTATTTAAATATGGTTGACGAGAATATTTCCCAACATTAGCAAAAATACTATTTTCACTATCTATATTGAAAGAAGCTCCAGCTTTTAAGTTATATCCAATTTTAGTACGCTCCCCTGAGTAAGCTTTACCATTTTTAAATTTGATTCCTTGTGCAGCTGCTGTTTCTGCAGTATAGTTCCAGTTATCATATTTCTCATACTCTTGCCAAGATAATGCTCCTTGGAAGAAAGCAGAAAATCTTTCGTTAGAATATTCAGCTTGTCCAAAAAATCCTTGATAATTAATACGCTCTGAATTATCAAAACCTATTCTTTCTGAATGTTTAGCTTTATTAAACAATGCATTCCAAGGACTTGCACTGAATGTTTTTGTAACTTCGTATCCTGCTGGTCTACTAACATTAACATTTCTTACATCAGTACGAGCTCTAGCGCCTAATAAATTATTTAATTGTTGATAATGCTCTCCTGTATAAAAACGAATATCTGTACCTACATTAAACGTTAAACCTTTCTTTGTATCAAACGTAAGATTAGATACCGCTCCATACCAGAAATGATTATTAACTGAAGAAGCTAATACTGTACCATTTCTATACCCATCAGAAATACCATTTTTTAACGTTGCGTTATTTGCATAAATATTTCCCCAATTATTCTCTCCATTATTTGTGTAACCACCTCCTGGAGTATAACCAATTCCGTTACCAGCATTACCTACACTTCCACCAGTACCTGTTGAAGCGTAAACTACTGTAGATAACGATAAGTTTTCATTAATCGTAAAATCCCAGTTTAAATTAGCAACTGGTTTATGATAATAATTTGTACGTGCAGACATTGCCTCTCCATTGTAAAAACCATAATTAGAATTACCTTTTCTTCCAGTAATATCATAACCTGGTTTTGTTACAACACCATTTTTATCACGTTCAGACACCATTGGTTTAGAGTAATTCTGATCGTGTTGTTGTGGTGCACCAAAAATCATTAAGTTGAATGTATGACGATCATTTGGTTTAAATCCAACAGAAACAAAGTAAGATTGTCCTTTACCTTCTGTACCACGAGCAAAACTTCTGTGAGCTGACCAATTATCAAAAACAAAAGAAGCTCCCCATTTGCCTTTCATACCTGTATTATATCCTACAGTTTGTTTTTGGTAAGAATCATTTCCTGCGAAATAACGTACAAATCCTCCTTCTTTTTTATCTGTTGCTTTTGTTACTATATTTACAGTTCCTCCAATAGAAGAAATTGCTAACTTAGATGATCCTAAACCTCTTTGTGCATCAATTACAGTTGCAATATCAGAAACTGATTGCCAGTTAGACCAATATACACTTCCGTTATCCATTCCGTTCATTGGTTGACCATTCAATAAGAAAGCAGTATTTGATTGATCAAAACCACGCATATACATTTTTGCATCTCCAAAACCTGAAGCTTGGTCTGCAATATAAATAGATGGCGAATTTTTTAATAATTCTGGAAATTCAACATTTCCTACACCTTTATCCAAAATTTGCTCCCTTGTAATAACTGTAGAAGCAACTGGTGTTTTACGATTTTCTGTAACGTCGATTACACCTTTACCAATGATTAATGTTTCACTTAAAGATACATTTTCGTCTTGTTCAACCTTTGTAGAATCTGTTGGTTCAACAACTTGGGCGAAAGATAATGATGCCATTAAGGCAAAAGCTCCTACAAGTAAAAGCTTAGTTGAGTTTAACCTCATCTTTTGAAATAGTTTAAATGTTTACCGCTGCAAAGGTGAGGTGTATATTTGTTAAAATAACTACAAATGTTATGTAAATTAAGAATATTTATTACTAAAAAAATAATTTTAAATTATTACAATATTTTTCTTAATATTTTATTAATATGAAAATCTAATTAAAATGAAATTACTAAAAAATAAACATTTTAATTATTTATCAAAGACAGACTAAACAAACAATAACACTTAAAAAACATAATATGTATAATAATTCATTAATAACTGAATATATATTCTTAAAATGAATTTATTTAGATTTAATATAAATAAAATTTTAAGATTTTATTAATTAAATCTAAATAAATAAGTCACAATACTTCATAAAAAAAGTGGACTTATTACTAAGTCCACTTGAATATGTTAAGAAATTTAATTCTTATTAGAAGTTATAAGTAACACCTGCATTCCAAGTTCTACCTACTGCATATCCGTATCCATTTCTATCAATTCTACTCATATATTGATCGTTGAATAAGTTACGAACGTTTCCTCTAAATTTAATAGATTGTTTACCAAACTTAAATTCATATGCTAGACCTGTATTAACACGAGCAAAAGGAGCTACCTTTTGTTCTTGATAGTTACCTTTAGCAGCATTAATAACACTTGGATCTACTTGCGCATATACACGTGCGTTGTACATAAAATCTACATCCCAATATAAATTTCTTGTAAAGTTTACTTTAGTTCCCATACCAAAAGTTAATTGAGCAGCTTCACCTACGTGTACTCCTGTTAAATCAACATTTTTAGTTTCAATAATCTCGTCTGTATCAGAATACATTTTTTGATATGGTGTTGATCCGTCATATTTCCAATCACCATAAGAAGCGAATCCATATAAACCGAATACCTGAGATACTTTCGCATCAAAATCAATTTCAACACCTTTATGTATTTGTGTTACATCACTATAAGATGTAAAAATTGGTCTTTCTAAACCTGCAACAGTTGCACTACTTGTAGTAGATAAGAAACGATTTGCCCATTTAGTATGATATGCATTAATGTTAACTCTTAAACTTTTTGTTTGATATTTGTAACCAACTTCCAAACCTGTAATTTCTTCGTTCTCTACTTTTGGATCACGTAAATTAACAGTATTGTAATCAAAAATATTATCTAAAAATGGTTGACGTGAATAACGACCTGCGTTAGCAAAAACGGTATTCTCCTCGTTAATATTAACAGATAAACCTCCTTTAACATTCCATCCAAGTTTATTCACTTTTTCAGAAGCTGTTTCAACTCCATTATAATTCCAAGAATCAAATTTTTGATAGAATTGATTAGATACGGCACCTTGCACAAAAACTGTAAAAATATCATTAGAATATTCTACTTGTCCAAATCCTCCTTGATAATTAATATCTTCAGAATAATCTCTACCTACTCTTTGTCCTTTCTTAGCTGACTTGAATAAAGCAGACCATGGATTTGTGCTAAATGTATCAGCATCTGTAACAGTTACAACTTGACCTAATTTTGCAGTTCCATCAACTTTAGTATAATCTTGCCAAGATTTCAACCCGAACATTTTGTTCATTTGTTGGAAATGGTTTCCATGATAAAAACGAATATCAGCTCCTAAATTAAAGTTCCATCCTGTTTTTGTATCATAGTTTAAGTTTGTTACACCTCCATACCAAAAGTGATTATTAACCGATGTTCTTATTGCAGCTCCCCTACCAGTAGTTCTGTTAGGATTAGCCGCTGTTGGTGTATTAAAAAAACCTCCAGCTCCATTTACAGAAGCATTAATAGATTCGAATTTATCAAAATCAACTAATCCCTCTTTTGTATTAGCAGAACTTGTAGCTACTCCAACTCCAGAAGTACCTCCTCCTGTACCTGTAGAAGCATAAAGAACTGTTGATAAATTCATATTCTCATTAATATTCCAATCCCAGTTTAAGTTAGCTACTGGCTTGTGGTAAAAGTTAGTTCTTAAATTTTCCCCCTTACCATTGAAGTACCCGTAAGTTGTATTATACTTGTTTCCATATCCAAACTTTTCTGCAGTTTCCCATTGCTTAACACTTTTAGTAGAATAGTTTTGACCATGTTCTTGTGGCGCTCCAAAAATCATAAAGTTAATGTTATGACGATCGTTTGGTTTATATCCAACAGAAACAAAGTATGCTTGTGAATTTGCATCTGTCCCTTGAGCCCATGATCTGTGCATAGTAGTTTGGTTAAATAAGAAAGATGCTCCCCATTTACCTTTCATTCCTGTGTTATATGAAACTGTAGCACTCATGTAACTATCGTTACCTGTGTTGAATCTTACAAAACCTCCTTGTCTTTTATCTGTAGCCTTAGTTACCATGTTTACAGTACCTCCTACAGAAGAAATAGCCAGTTTAGAAGATCCTAGACCACGTTGAATTTGAACTTGATTTGCAACTTCAGTCATTGCAGACCAATTAGACCAATACAAGTTACCATCTTCCATACCATTGATTGGCTGCCCATTCAATAAGTAAGCTGTGTTTTGGCTACTAAACCCACGTAAAAACATTTGAGAATCTCCAAAACCTCCCGCTTGTCCAGAAACATAAACAGAAGGTGTAGTTGTAAAAATCTCAGGAAAGTCTACGTTTCCAACAGCTTTATCTTCAATTGTAGCTTTTGTAATTGTAGATACAGCAACTGGCGTTTTACGATCCTCTACGATATCGATAACTCCTTTACCAATGATTAATGTTTCTCCTAAAGATACGTTTTCGTCCTGTTCAACCTTTGTAGAATCTGTTGGTTCAACAACTTGGGCGAAAGATAATGATGCCATTAAGGCAAAAGCTCCTACAAGTAAAAGCTTAGTTGAGTTTAACCTCATCTTATGAAATAGTTTAAAAGTTTACTTCCGCAAATTTCTATACTTTAAATGAGATTATTGTTAAATAATGGTAAAATTTTATAAAATCAATTAACATCTTAAATATTAATTATTATATTTTATTCAAAATAATCAATATATTATCAATATTGTAAATTAGCTCTTGTATTCGTATAAAGTTTTAAAGATTATTTAACATTTTATCAAAAATTAACATAACGAAAATGTTAATTTTTAACATTAATTATCAGCATTCGCTGATTTTTTTCAGAAAAAAGATAAAAACTCAAGAAAAAATTAATTATTTAGAATCAGTATTAATAAAATTAAATTCAATAACTTTTTTATTTATAAGCTAATACTAATAAATTTTCAAAACAAATTATTTAAATACAATACAACTAACGTTAAAACTTGTTGTATTGTATTCTTAATCATAAAAAAGAATTGAAATGTTAAAGAAATCAAGCCTTAACAGCTTTCAAACTTAAATCAAAGTTGGGAGCAGAATGAATAATCGCACCAGAAGAAATAAAATCAACACCAGTTTCGGCAATTGCGCGAACAGATTCTTTTGTAATTCCTCCCGAAGCTTCTGTTTTTACTCGCCCATTTATATATTGAACAGCTTCTTTCATCGTTTCAAGCTCAAAATTATCCAACATAATAAAATCAACATTTGCCTCCAAAGCTTCTTTTACCTCATCCATATTACGCGTTTCCACTTCAATTTTAAGATGTAAATGATGTTTTCCCAAATAATCTTTGGTTTGCGCAACTGCTTTAGTAATATTTCCACAGAAATCGACATGATTATCTTTTAACATCACCATATCGTATAATCCAAAACGATGATTTTCTGCGCCCCCAATTTTAACAGCCCATTTTTCTAACATACGAAAATTAGGTGTTGTTTTGCGTGTATCCAAAATTTTGGCATTTGTTCCGCTTACCAATTCCATCATTTGGTGTGCATAAGTCGCAATACCAGACATTCGTTGCATACAATTCAACGCTAATCGCTCGCAAGTTAAAATTGATTGTGAAGCCCCTTTTACTTTGAAAGCTATATCACCAAATTGAACTTTATCGCCATCATTTATATATTGTTCTATTTTTAAAGATGGATCAAACGTATCGAAAATAATTTTTGCTAATTCAATTCCAGCAATTATTCCGTTATCTTTTACTTTCAGTTCTGCTTCTTGAATTGCATCATACGGAACCGACGCTAAAGTTGAATGATCGCCATCGCCAACGTCTTCTAAAAAAGCTTGACGAATAAAAAGTTGTAATTTTTCTTGTGTGATATATGGAGGAAAATTCATTATCTATATGTTAAGGATGCAAATTTTGATTGATTAAATTCTTTCTTGGTTTTGTATTCATAATATTCAGCCCAAGTACCGTTTTCTTCACGCACAACTGTAATCAACACTTGTACTGAAGGATCATTTTCGAAGAAATTTTTGATTTGAAGTTTATATTCTTTGTCATCAATTTTTCCTTTTGTAATATCAATTGCTCCAGATTTGAACGCCGAATCAAAAGCAGTTGCATAAGGATCAATAGAAGCCATTTCGAAAAGATTAGAAAACTTTCCTAAATAATATTCTCGACTTCCATTATTACCAAAAGTTGTTAAATTAAATTCTTTGTCAATTCTTACTTCAATCGTTTCTTCATCAGTTTTTAAAGTAAACAATACACGATTTTCTGAAGGGAAAGTTTCAAAATCATTATTTTTTTCTGCCGATTCGTAACGTAAAGGCATTGTATATTTCATCGCAACCGCTTTTCCATCAACTCCTTTTGCAGGCGTTATTTTCAGATTAGCTCGTTCCATTTTATTGTTCAACAAAACTAAACTCGACAATGCTACACTATTAAAAATTGGATTTGAACCATCAGTCGAGACATCATCAAAAATACCATCTTCATTGATTTTAAAACCTAATTTAGATTGAGCAGTTTCGATATGAAGATAATCAGCAATATTAGAAAAGAATGAAATTTGAGTTTGAATATCTTGATTCAAATTTTTGTTCATACAAGCCTGTAGTTCGCTATTCTCTTTGAGATTTTCGCAACCAAAATAAACAACAGCTTTCTTAGCTTCTTTACCAAAAGTCAAACTTACGTTTTGTTTTTCTTTCGAATTTTGAGCAAAAGAAAAACTTATTGCAAAACATGCAACGAACAGAAATAATTTCTTCATTAATTAAAATCTTTGTTATAAAAAGTTCCTCGATTTTCTTTTTGATTGATACTTTGCTCAATGATTAAATGTGCGACATCAACCAAATTTCGAAGTTCTAAAATTTTAGGCGAAACAATCGTAAAATAATAAATTTCTTTGACCATTTTCTCGATTTCATTGATACGATTTTGTGCAATTTGCAAACGATTATCACTTCGTACAATTCCAACCAATTCGCTCATCATCGCTTGTAATTGTTTGCGTAAATAAGAAATCAATACTAATTCTTCTTGCACTTTCATTCCTTCTTCGTTCCATTCTGGAAACTCAAAATTATAAATCGAAAATTGATTATCATTTAATAAGTCGACCGTTTTCAACGCTGCACGATGACCAAAAACCATCGCTTCCAACAACGAATTCGAAGCTAAACGATTTGCACCATGTAAACCTGTATTAGAACATTCGCCAACCGCAAACAAATTCTCGATAGATGTTTTTCCTTCTAAATCTACATCAATTCCACCGCACAAATAATGCGAAGCAGGAACAACCGGAACCAATTCGGTAAACATATCGTAGCCTTCGGATTTACATTTTTCGTAAATATTAGGGAAATGTTCCAAGAATTTTTCTTTCTCTAAATGTCGACAATCAATATAAACATAATCATCTCCGCGCAATTTCATTTCGTTGTCAATCGCACGCGCCACAATATCACGAGAAGCCAATTCTTCACGTTCATCATATTTGTGCATAAACAATTCGCCATCTTTCGTACGCAACTTCGCACCAAAACCACGAACTGCTTCCGAAATCAGAAATAACTGTCCATCAAATTCGCTATAAAAAGCTGTTGGATGAAACTGAATAAATTGCATTCCCGAAACGGTTGCTTTCGCACGTCGAGCCAACCCTATTCCATCGCCAGTTGCAATGATTGGATTCGTCGTATTTTTATAAACATGACCAACTCCGCCTGTTGCTAACAAAGTTACTTTGGCTAAATGTTGCTCAACTTTATCGGTATTCAAATCTAAAATATATGCACCAAAACATGTTATTTTATCTGTATTATCTTGACGAAGATGATGTTCTGTAATTAAATCAACTACGAAATGATGTGTTAGCATTTTGATATTTGGGTAAGATTTTATTGCTTCGAGCATTGCACGTTCAATTTCCCAACCCGTAATATCTTTGTGATGAACGATTCGGTTTTCGGTATGACCTCCTTCTCGACCTAAATCATAAATCCCCTCATGATTTTTATCGAAACGAACACCCCAATCAATAATTTCATTGATGCGTTCTGGCGCTTCTTTTACGACAACCTCAACCGCTTCTAACTTACACAAACCATCTCCTGCACGAAGTGTATCTTCGATATGTTTTTCAAAACTATCCTTTTCGAAATCACTTACCACAGCAACTCCACCTTGTGCATATTTTGTATTTGTTTCGTCTTCGTTTGCTTTTGTTACAATTGTAATTTTTGCATCGGGATAACGAATCGCAATTTTCAGCGCATAAGAAAGTCCGGCAATTCCAGAACCAATGACTAAAACATCTTGAATAGCCATTATTTTATTTTTTCTGATAAATCTAACATTCTATTAATTGCAGCTAATGCTTTCACTCGCAATTCTTCTTCGATTTGTATTTCTGGCAATTCATATTTCATGCACAGATATAATTTTTCTAATGTGGATAATTTCATGTAAAAACATTCAGAACAATTACATGATTCATCTTGAACCAAAGCTGGAATTAATGTTTTATTCGGAGCAAGTTTTTGCATTTCGTGTAAAATTCCTTCTTCCGTTGCAACAATAAATTCTTGCGCATCATTTTCTACCACATAATCTAACAAACGAGAAGTAGAACCAATAAAATGTGCAAACTTCAATAGATCTTCTTGCGCTTCTGGATGCGCAATTAATTTTGCATTTGGATGATCAGCCATTTGCTGCGCTATTCTTTCCAATGAAAACGCTTCGTGTACGATACAAGCGCCGTCCCACAAAATCATTTTGCGATTACAAACTTGATTTAAGTATCGACCTAAATTACGATCTGGCGCAAAAATAATTTCTTGATCTTCTGGCAACGAATTAATAATCGCTTCCGCATTAGAAGAAGTAACAATAATATCTGATTCCGCTTTAACACCCGCATCACAATTGATATAACTCACGACAATCGCATTTGGATGTTGCTCACGCAAACCACGTAAACCTTCTGCCGAACAAGAATCTGCTAAAGAACAACCCGCTTTTGTATCGGGTAAAACAACTTTTTTAGAAGGGTTCAAAATCTTTGCAGCTTCTGCCATAAAATGAACACCACAAAAAACAATCATATCAGCTTCAGTTTTTGCAGCAGCACGCGCCAATTGTAACGAATCACCTAAATAATCTGCTAAATCCTGAATTTCTCCTGACTGATAATAATGCGCCAAAATCATTGCATTTTTCTCTTTGCGTAATTTATTGATTTCCGCAATTAAATCAGTTCCTTTTGGAATTTCAACATCCAAATAACCTTTATAATCTAACTTTTCTATCGCTTGTTCTAATGTATTCATTTGTGAGTGATTTTATTTTATACCTAATTGCTTTTTCACTTCTTTTGACAACGCATCTTTGTGCACTGTAAAAGCAATTGATTTCATTCTGAAAAATGGTTTCGACATATAAATGTGTCCATTATTTCCTAAATCTGTTGTTCCCCAAGAATTTTTTACATCATAATATTGATTTCCCAATTGATCTTTCAAAATTCCTGTAATATGCATTAAATGGTCATCTTCTGTCGAATAATCTTCAAAAGCAGCTTGACGCTCATCAGCAGAAACCCATTTTTCAGGTAAAATCTGAACAAAATAATCTGATTCTAAACCTTCTGAAGGCCAAATTGCCATTCCATACTTTTTAGAAAATGTTTTTTCAGAAACATCTGTATCAAAAGCCGCTGTATATCCTTTATATAACGCTTCGTCCAAGACTTTCATGTATTCATCTAATGGTAAATTATAATATGAACCATTTGAAAAATTATCTGGCACTTGCAAAATAAATTGTGAATAATAAGGCGCTTGCTGAAAAGATGTCAAGGTTACATAATCATCAGGATTTATTTTCAAGGCTTTTGCAAATTCTTGTGGTGTATATTCTTTTCCTTCGAACTTGAATTTTGTTGGAGGAACACCTAATTTATCATTCAATTTTTGATCAAATTTTGATTTCCAATCTGCTGTTAAATATTTTTTAGGATTTTTTACAATCGAATCTAATCCAACTTTCAAATCTTTTACCAATATTTCGTGGTTATGCTTCACATCTGTTCCATTCGCAAAACCTGCATAAACTTCGTTTGGAACTAATCCATTTTTACGAACCGAATTTAAAACATCATGCGACAAACCTCCTTGACTAAACTGTGCTTTTCCTTGACGGTAAACATAATTGTATGCTTTTTCTGGATAAGTATATCGTACATTGTACATTTCCGACAAATCGACATCTTTTCCTGTCAAACGCTTCACTTCCGATTCTAAAAAAGAAGTTGTCGAAAATGACCAACAAGTTCCCGTTTTTCCTTGCGAAATAATAGGAAGTGCAGAATTATTAACTAATTCTTTGAATTTGAAAGGCGTTTCTTGTGCCGAAACCAACATACTTACAAAAGCGATGCTAGCGAATATATATTTTTTCATTTGTGTTTGTATAGATTTCAAAAGTAAAGTTATTTTATGAAGTTTTCATCTAAAACGGCTCCAAATTGAATGTTTCTTAATTAGAAAAATTATTTCAGAATTTATAATATTTCACTTTTCGAACAAATTATAAATCAAATCAGTATAAATATTCAATTTTTATTCATCTTAAAATTAATTTTCGTGAAAATGACATAAATGACTCAAAAACCTATTAACTTTGCTCAAACATTACACAGATGCAACCAAGAGAAGATTTTTTATTGAAAGCTTACGAGCTGGGAATTATAAAATTTGGAAATTTTACTTTAAAGAGTGGTATAGAATCTCCTTTCTATGTCGATTTAAGACCTTTAGCTTCGAGTCCACAATTACTAAAAACTTTAGCAAATAACTTATTAGATTTAGTTGAAGATGTAGAATACGACTTGATTTGTGGTGTGCCTTATGCAGCTTTGCCAATGGCAACTACAATGAGTTTAACATCGAACATTCCTTTGATTATCAAACGTAAAGAAAATAAAGGTTACGGAACTAAACGTATGGTAGAAGGTGTCTTTGCGGAAGGACAATCTTGTCTTTTGGTAGAAGATGTGATTACTTCTGGACAATCTTTGTTAGAAACAATTGATCAAGTTGAGCGCGAAGGTTTACGTGTAAAAGATTTGGTTGTTGTTTTGGATCGTGCGCAAGGTGGTTCTGAAAAATTAAAAGAGCAAGGTTACAATGTGAAAACGTTATTTACAATTCACGAAGTAATCGATATTTTACATAAATATCACCGTTTAAGTGATGATGAAGCGAAAAAAATTAAAGACTTTTTAGCTTTACCTCCAGAAGCGGTTCCTGCAAAACAACGTATTGCATTGGAAGACAAAAAAATTGTACATCCAGTTGGAAAACGTTTGGTTGAATTAGCATTGAAAAAACAATCTAACTTAATTGCTTCTGCAGATTTAATTACTTCTGAAGAAATTATAGATTTCGCTAAAAAAGTTGGTGATCATATTGTTGCATTAAAATTACATTCAGATATTATTCAAGATTTTTCGGATAACTTAATTGTTGAATTGAAAAAAATCGCACGTGAAAAAGAATTCTTATTATTCGAAGATCGCAAATTTGGTGATATTGGAAATACGCAAGAATTACAATTTAAGAAATCGATTTACAAAATTTCTGATTGGGCAGATTTAGTAACTGTTCATCCAATTGGAGGTTTAGAATCGTTGAAAGTTTTCGAAAACACAGGTGTTATCACAATTGTTGAAATGTCTTCGAAAGGAACATTAACTGATGATTATTACTTTACAAAAGCGATTAATGTTTCGGAACAATCTGGAAATGTTTTAGGAGCTGTTGCACAACGTCAAATTCCTGATAACTTGTTATTGTTTACACCTGGAGTTAATATTTCTTCGACTGGAGATAGCAAAGGACAACAGTACAATACGCCAGAATTGGTTTTCAAAAATTACCACACAGACTTTATGATTGTTGGTCGTGGAATTTACAAAGCTGCTGATGTGAAAACTGCAGCTAAAGAATACCAAACTTTAGGTTGGGTTTCTTACTTACAAAGTTTGAATAACTAAGATTTAGATAAATTTTAAAAATATAAAGCAAGCTAAATTAAGCTTGCTTTTTGTTTTTTATTTCGTTTGAATTTTACTTCAATACAAATTTATGAGAAATAGAATTTCCTTGATTGTCATTAATTGTAGCTATATAAAACCCTGCAGATAAATTAGAAAGATTTACACTTCCATTAGCGTTTTCACTATTCATAATTTTAATCATTCGTCCTATTGCATCAATAATATTAATCGAAATTGGAGATTTAAAATTGAGTTGATAACTCAATATTTTATTTGAAACAAAAATTCTAGACGAATTTTTATCAATATCATTTGTACCTAAAGTCGAGGTTTTAGCCGCTTCAACTACATATTCTATTCCTAATTTTGTAAACTTCGCCGCATGCGTAGACGTACTTCCCATAAACGCATAAGTATCTCCGGTTGTGTGTATATTAGGATTATCTTCTCCTATTTTAGACTCGAAAGGTAAAGTCGCCGGATAACCATTTTCCGACCAACTCGCATGATCTGAGCATCCATAACCACATTTTGAAGTATCATACGTGAATTGATGTAAACCCGTTTTGTTGTATTCGTCCATCAATTTCATCAAAAACGAATTGAGATTTGCATCACAATAAGTATCCGTCATCAAAATAACATCTTTCGTAGAACCTTTGTAATTCGTCATATCAAATTGTACATAACCAATCACATTCTTATTCTCCGAAGCGTATTTCTGCGCAATTTCTTTCGATCCTACCAAACCTATTTCTTCTGCTGCATAAGCCATAATTTCGGTAGTTCGTTGCGGTTTGAAATTATTTTTCAACAAAACACGTAAAACTTCGGTAATTGTTGCAATTCCCGATGCATTATCATCTGCTCCTGGTGCAAAAGTTTGATTTGCATTCCAACCAACAGTCGAATCGGCGTGACCTCCAATAATCACAAATTCATCTTTCTTTTCAATTCCATTAAAAGTCAAAATCAACGACTTCATTGGCGTATTCACATGATCAACGATTCTTACAAATACGTCAGTTCGTCCTGCATCAGCAATCATTTTCTCCCAAACTTCTTTCAATTTAAGAACCGCATTATTTGCTTCTTGTCGTGTATGATAACGCGTTTTGAAACCTTCTAACATCAAAATTGTTTTCTCAATTTCTTTAACATCAACATCATTCAAAGCCGTAGTTATAAAAGCTTGTTCTGATATTGTATAATTGAAAGATGCTTTTTTCTGAGATGGCTTTTCTTGAAGTGATTGAAGTGCATTTTCTTTCGAGTTTCTAAAAACATAACCATGTCCATGTGCAAATTTTCCGTGCAAACTTTCAGCAATTTCTGGATGAAAATAAATTGCAGATAAATTATCTTTCGAAGATATTAGATCAATTGAATCTGCATGATTTTTTTGTAAAAAAATTGCATTCTCTTTCTCCATTGTCGCAAAAATGAAGTTTTCTTTGGATTGCCCAAAAGAAAAAATAGCATGGAATAAAAAAGGCGTAAGGAATAAAAATTTATTTCTCATAAAATCATATTAGTGTTAAAACAAATATATGATTAATAATATTTTATCAGATTTATTTGAAATAAAAAAATCCATCTTTCGATGGATTTTTTTATTAATATTTTAATTGAAACTTTATATAAGTAATCTTTTTACCTTCTTCCAAAAACTTCGATTCGTAATATGTTTGTACTTCCGTTACAATTGCAGGAATATCCGAATGATCTGGGTGATAAACATCGTGTGTAGAACGAATCACTTCGTGACCTTCAATGTGAATAACACCATGTGTATACCCGTGTAAAAATTCAGAGTCCGTTTTTAAGTTTACTGTTCCTTCTGGTTTCAAGATTGTATTGTAACGTCTCAAAAATTCAGGATCTGTCAAACGATGTTTTGTTCTTCTGTATTTGATTTGTGGATCTGGGAAAGTAATCCAAATTTCGCTCACCTCATTTTCTGCAAAAAGATGATCGATAATTTCGATTTGAGTTCGAAGAAATCCAGCATTTTCTATTCCTTCATCCAAACAAGTCTTAGCACCACGCCAAAATCTTGATCCTTTAATATCTACTCCGATAAAATTACGATCCTTGTCACGACGCGCCATTGCAACTGTATATTCTCCTTTTCCGCATCCAAGTTCTAACACAATTGGATTATCGTTCTTGAAAAATTCTTTGTTCCAATTTCCTTTTAATGCAAACTCATTAATCGCCTCTTCTCGTGTTGGTTGAACAACATTCTGAAAAGTTTTATTTTCGTTAAATCTTCTGATTTTATCTTTTCCCATTTCGGATATATTTTGCGCGAAATTACGAGATTTTGATTAATCTAAAAAACTGTTCTGAAAACACATAAATATCATCAAATAGTATTTATGTAAAAAGGTTTATTATTTTTGTATTGAAAAACTAAAATTAGAAAAATGGATTTTATCAAACAATTTCATAGTGGCTGGGCTTATCTTGTGATTTTGATGGGCGTTATCTTTATGATTTCAACATTAATTTATGCGATTTCTAAAAAAGATACAAACGCAACAATTAAAAAAATCGGGTTATTTACAACCATTACTTTTCACGTTCAATTATTACTTGGATTAGTCTATTATATAATGATGTTTTCTGCTTTAGAACCATCAGGAATAATGAAAGATTCTGGCTTAAGATTAACTTTTGTTGAACACCCTATGATGATGATTGCAGGTGTTGTTTTTATGACAATTGCTAATGCAAAATTGAAACGATCTACAACTGTACCAATGAGCGTTGCAGTCTTTGCAATTATTGGTTTAGTTTGTATTTTAAGTAGAATTCCTTACCATGTTTGGTTTGCTTAAAAATTTAGAATAAATTCATAGAAAAGAGTATTAAGTTATTAATACTCTTTTTATATTTTTATGTGATTTATAATTTTTTTATTCTAATTTCGTTATTAACAAGTCGCTAAAGCTTTCTTTTAAATTTTAAGAATCTTTGGCACTCGATTTGAAATAGACTTGTACAAACTAAGAAATAAAATGAAATATATAAAATATCTATTCTCTTTGCTTTTGGTTTTAGTAACTTTTAACCTAAGTGCCCAAGATTTCCATACAGCAAATATCAAGGTTGATTACGAACAAGAAACCGGAACTTTAAACATAACCGCGCGTACATTTACCAATCAGTTGGAAAAAGCAGTTGGTGCAGATGTTTCGAACAAATCTAATTTTGAGAACAAGTTGAAAGCGTATGTAAATAGTAAAGTTGATGTCAAAGTAAATGGTAAAGCTTTGGGAACTTCGTATTATGGTTATCAGGTAAATGATAAATCGACACGAGTTTTCTTTAAGTTTGATAAAATTTCTGATATCAGCTCGATAGAACTAAAAGTAGCTTTGTTGACAGATATTTTTAATGATCAGCAAAACATTGTAACTTTTGATGTCAAAAATAAAAAAGACACAAAAGTATTAACAGGAAATAACGACACCGTAAAGATGTCTTTCTAATAAAGCAAAAGCCTTCCGAAATCGGAAGGCTTTTTTATTTCAAATATGCTTAATAATTATCTCTAATAATTCGTAATAACTTTTCGTTCTCATTTCGAATCCAAGACAAATCTTTGATCGAATTATTATTCATCAAACTAAAAATTAACGTTCTTCCAGATTTCGTTTTCAAATAACCACTCAACGTTACATTATTGTTCAACGTTCCTGTTTTGGCATAAATATACGGTTGCGCCGAATCTTTGTATCTATTTTTGATTGTTCCCGTTTTACCGCCGATTGGGAAAATAGAAAACAAACGTTGCTCAGGAAATTCGTTGTACATTTTCCCTAAAACTTGCGCAAAACTTTGAGGTGTAAACAAATTATAACGCGATAATCCCGAACCGTCAAACCATTCTGGTTGCTGTTTCAAATCATTCAATAAATATCTTTTCGAAAAGGTAATCGTTTCAGAAGCGCTCAATTTTCCTGGTAAAGCACTCGAAGCTAAAATCAATAAATGTTCCGCCAAAAAATTATCGCTATTTTCCATCATTTCGCGGTAAACATCATCTGATTTCTGACTATAAAACACTTTCGGATTATTGACCATTGGCGTTTTGACCATATCAACAGGTTTCCCCAAAATTTGCGACAACGATTTTTCTATCACCGTTTCATTCACAATGAAAGGAACTTTTTCTGTTCGTTTTTTATTGCTGATATAAAATTTATTGTCATAGAAATTCCTCGGCTCTGGCATTTCTCTAATTTCTGTTAATTCTTCAAAATATGTTGGAAATGTTTTGATTGAACTTCCATTTTTCGAAATTGAAACTAAATTTTCATGAATCGGAAACTGACTTCTTTCTGGTGCATAATCTTTTCTAAAATCGTCCCAAGTCCAACCTGGTAAAAAAGATTCTTCGTCGAAATTATTCCAATGAAAAACAATTTTAGAACCATTATTTTTCAGGAAATCTAACGCTCGTGTATTTTTATATTTTGGATGCAAAAAAGTTGGATCTCCAGTTCCTTCGATATGCAATTCGTCACCAATCAACTGATATTTGAATGCAGGAATCGAATCATTCAACATTTTCATCGCTGTATACAACGTAAAAATTTTGGTGTTAGATGCTGGAATAAAAAATTTGTTCCCGTTATAATTATAAATTTCTTCTTTCGTGATTGGATCATATAAATAAAATCCCGTGAATTGAGTAGAATAGAAATCAGAATTGAGATGTTTCTCAATTAATTCGGTTTGCGCAAAAAGATGCACAGACGAAAAAATTGATAATATGGTAAGTAAATACTTCATTAATCTTTGTTCTCGAAAGGAATTGTTGACGAATTCGATTCGTTTTTAATAATCATTTCTGTATGTGGATAAGGCATCGAAATATTATTGTCGTCCAACGCATATTTCACCGCGCGATACAATTGCCAATAAGCTGTCCAATAATCGCTATTTTTCACATAACAACGCACAGCCAAATTCACAGAACTTGCAGCAAATTCTAGAATCTCAACCGTTTTAGATTGTGTATCATCAACCAATTCATTTTTCTCTAAAACATTCAACAAAACTTCGCGCGCTTTGTCAAAATCATCATCATAAGAAATACCAACATTTACATCTAATCGACGATATTCTTTTACAGAATAATTGGTAATTGGATTGTTAAATAAATTCCCGTTTGGCAAAGTTATGATCTGTCCTTTTGCAGTTGCAATTACTGTATTTAGTAAATTTATCGACTCTACACTTCCTTCATTTCCTTGCGATACGATATAATCCCCAACTTTGAAAGGTTTGAAAAGAATAATTAAAATTCCTGCTGCAAAATTTGACAAAGATCCTTGTAAAGCTAAACCAACTGCTAAACCAACACCTCCTAAAGCTGCAACAAAACCAGAAGCATTAAAACCTAATCGACCTACAACAAAAGTTAATACAATAGCTTTGAATAATATATTAAGAATTGGAATTAAAAACGTACGAATTGATAAATCGACATTTCGTGCAACCATTCTTTTTTCGATTAACTTGACAAGTTTACCTGTTACCCAAAAACCAATTATTAAGGTTAATAAAGCAGAAACTAAGCTCCATCCAACTTCAGAGCCTTTCGTTAATAACCATTGTGTAAAGTTTTCTAAATCCTTAAATGGTGTTGTTATTACATCTTGCAAACTATCTACCTTGTCTTGCTCTTGCATAATTATTCTTTTTTATTAGTAATTCAGTTGATAAAATTAGTTCCAATCTAACATCTTTTCAAAAAAATAGAAAAATTATCATTTTTTTTAACTAATTTTAATAAATATGAATATTGGTACAATATTCGTTAAGAACAAATTACAACTTAAAAAAGGCTATAATTAAAAATTAAAATCTATGAACATTATTGAATTAGTAAAAGGGTATATTACCCCAGATTTGATCTCGAAAACTTCATCAGAATTAGGTGAAAATGAATCGGGAATTTCTAAAGCAATCAATGCATTTATTCCTATTCTTTTAGGAGGTGTTTTAGAAAAAAAGAATTCTACTACAGGCTTATTTCATACCATCAAATCTTTTGGTGCTTCTCGTGGATTAGCAAATATTTCGACAGAACAAGAAACACCAGACACGATTAAAGAATTAATCAATGTTATTTTTGGTTCGAATGCGCAACCAATCGTTTCTAAAATTGCTGAATATGCTGAAATTTCGACAGGTTCATCTTCAAAATTATTAGACTTAACAGCTTTAACAACTTTTGGCTCTATTGGAAAAGAAGCAGAATATAACAATGTTACAGAATCTGATTTCTTTTCATCTTTAGGTGGAATTAAAGATAAAATTTTAGGATTAATTCCAACTGGTTTAGGTCTTGGAGCTTTAGGTTTAGGAACAATGTTTAATGATGCGCCTAAAATCACTGAAACAAAAGATGTTGCAAAAGATCATGTCACTGAAACTATTACAGAAACAAGAAAAGTAGTTGATGTAGAACCAGAAGAAAAACCTTATGTAGCACCAGTTGATGCTTACGCAGAAACCCATAATAAAAACAATGGCGGTGGAGATTTTTGGAAATGGTTAATTCCATTAATTTTAGTTGCTTTAGCAGCCTTTTTCTTATTAAAAAAATGCAATAAGAATGAAGAAAAAACAGTTGTTACAGAAGAAACTGAAATTGTGGTTGATTCATTGAATGAGGATTCTCTAAACACTGCGCCAAAAGAATTATCTGATATCGATTTAGATGGTGTTGCTTTGAAAGGATACGCAAATGGATTAGAAGATCAAATTATCAAATTTATCAAAGCTCCAGATTTTGCAACAATGTCAGAAGATCAATTAAAAGAAAAATGGTTCAACTTTGATAATGTAAATTTCGTTTTTGGTAAAACTGATCAATTAGAACCAGGTTCTGAAATTCAATTAGACAATGTTGCTGCAATTTTGAAAAAATATCCAACTGCAAAAATTAAGCTTGGAGCGTACACAGATAAAGTTGGTGATGATGAGAAAAACAAAGAAATCTCTCAAAAAAGAGCAGATTACTTAAAAGCTGAATTAACAAAACGTGGTGTTGGTGCGCAAATTATTGCTGCCGAAGGTTACGGAGAAGAATTTGCAAAAGTAGCTGAAACAGCTTCTGACGCAGAAAGAGCTTCTGATCGCAAAATGTCATTACGTTTTACAAAATAGTCATTTCATAAAATTTACAAATAAGGGTAAAAGCAATTTTATCCTTATTTTTTTGTTATTTTTTTCGAAACCAACTCGCAACAAGCTAAACAATTAATATCTTTGCACACTATGAAATTTTCAATCGATAAAAAAGACGAATTTTCTAAGGCAAGAGCCGGTGTTGTAGAAACCGATCATGGTAAAATCGAAACACCTATTTTTATGCCAGTTGGTACGGTTGGTACAGTAAAATCTGTTCACCAACGTGAATTAGAAGAAGATATTAAAGCCCAAATCATTCTTGGAAATACTTATCATTTGTATTTGCGTCCAGGAACTGATATTTTGCACAGAGCGGGTGGATTACATAAATTTATGAATTGGCAAAAACCAATTCTTACAGATTCTGGGGGATTCCAAGTGTATTCTTTGGCAACAAGTCGTAAAAAATCTGAAGAAGGTGTGCGTTTCAAATCGCATATCGATGGTTCTTACCACATGTTTACGCCAGAAAAATCAATGGAGATTCAGCGTTATATCGGAGCTGATATTTTTATGGCTTTTGATGAATTAACAGGAATTCCAGCAAAATATCACGATGCAAAACGTGCGATGCATGTTACACATCGTTGGTTGGAACGTTGTAGAACTTGGTTAAACAATAATCCTGAATATTACGATCACAAACAAACGCTTTTCCCAATTGTACAAGGAAATGATTTCAAAGATTTACGTCAAGAATCAGCAAAATATATTGCGGATTTCGGTGCAGAAGGAAATGCAATTGGTGGATTATCTGTTGGAGAACCTGAACCTGTGATGTACGAAATGACAGATATCGTAACAGAAATTCTTCCTCAAGATAAACCCCGTTATTTAATGGGAGTTGGAACACCTTGGAATATCATCGAATGTATTGCACTTGGAGTTGACATGTTCGATTGTGTAATGCCAACGCGTAATGCGCGTAATGCCATGTTATTTACATGGAATGGTGTAATGAACATGAAAAATGCAAAATGGAAAGATTGTTTCGAACCATTAGACGAAAACGGAACAAGCTATGTGGATATTTATTACACAAAAGCCTATGTTCGCCATTTATTTAATGCTAACGAAGCTTTAGGAAAACAAATTGCATCAGTTCATAACCTTGCCTTTTATTTAGATTTGGTAAGAGTGGCAAGAGAACATATCTTAGCAGGAGATTTCGCTCAATGGAAAGAACAAATTGTTCCACAATTAAAACAACGTCTGTAGTTTGAAAATAATTGATAAATACATCATCCGAAACTTTATCGGAACCTTTATCTTCATGGTTTTAATTTTGTCTACTATCGCTGTTATTGTCGATCTTAGTCAAAAGTTAGGACGTATTAATGATAGTGGTTCTACAGCTTTTTCGGCTTTAACCCAATTTTACCCTTATTGGTCTATTTGGATTATTAACACCTTTTTACCAATTGCCGTTTTTATCACTGTGATCTATTTTACATCACGACTGACGATGCAAACCGAAATTGTAGGTGTACTTTCGGGTGGTATTAGTTTTTATCGATTTACACTTCCATATATTTGGGTTGCTACATTTTTAGCTATTTCTGCTTTGGTAGTAGGAAATGTGGTTTTACCTTGGGCAAATATCAAAAAAAATAAATACCAATACACCCATTTATTGAGTAATAACGACAAGGAAGAATATTATAAACGACAACGTATCGGTTCGCAAATTTCTCCTGACGAATTTGTTTTTGTGGATAGTTATGACAGAACAGAAAAATTAGGAAGTTCTTTTATGTATCAAAAATTTGATTCGACTGAGTTGAAAAAACAAATCATCGCTTCAAGTTTTAATTGGAATGATAAAGATTCTACTTATGCATTAATGAGTGTTTACACGCGCGATATTAACAAAGATAAAACGGAAAAGTTAAATTACGAAGCCAATACAAATTTGAAGTTACCAGCTTCTCCAGACGAAATTTTACCAGAAGAATATGTTGCTGAAACAATGAATACCTTCGAATTGAATGAATTTATTCAAAAACAAAAAGCAAAAGGTTCTGCCAATGTAAATACATACGAAAATGAATTAAATAACCGTTTAAGCGGTCCATTTTCAACTATTATTCTGACACTTTTGGCTCTATCGCTTTCATCTAAAAAACGTCGTGGAGGAATCGGAATCAATCTTGCAGTTGGTATTTCGTTAGCGTTTGTCTACATTTTCTTCTCGCAAACAACGTCTACGTTTTCCGAAAAAGGATATGTTTCGCCACTTGTCGCCTCATGGATACCAAACATCGTCTTCGGATTACTAACTTTGTTTTTATATTTCAGACGAGCTCGTTCATAAAATATTTCAAAAATCCAGTTCTTTTCGGAACTGGATTTTTTATATCAACGATACAAGTAAATAATTTATTAAATCCATCTAAAAACTCACCATGATTTTACTAAAATAATTCTTTTAAATTAATCAATTTCAAGAAATATTTTTTTTTATTCAATTGATAATTAATAACTTTAAGATATTCTAAATTAATTTTTTAGATTTCAAAAAAGTTCAAGTGTAAAACTAAAATCAATTGATATGAAAAAAAATTTACTCCTTTTATTTTTGATACTTTCGGTTTCTATTTTTTCGCAAGAAACATTAAATACAATGTTTTATAATGTGTTCAAATTTCCGAATTCACTTCCTCAAAATCGTCAATTGATCTTAAGAGATATTTTAGACGAATACAAACCAGATTTATTTATGATTTGTGAATTAGTAACAGAAAATGGCGGTGATTTAATCTTAAATACATCTTTGCAAAATCAACCTGATAAATTTGCTCGCGCACTTTTTGTAGCTGACACAACGAAACCAGATGATCCGTTACAAACAATGGTTTTTTATAACACACGCAAATTGACGTTAGTTAATCAACAAAAAATTCCCACAGTTTATCGCGACATCAATCAATATTCTTTTCAATTAAATATTACTTCAAACGATCCTATTCATTTAGAAGTTTTTGTTGCGCATCTAAAATCGAGTACAGGACCTGCAAATCGTCAAATGCGTTTGGAAATGGTGCAAGAAGTCACAAAATCCTTGAAAAAATTAACGCAACCTAATACATATGTTCTTTTTGCTGGAGATTTTAATTTTTATAATTCATCAGAACCAGCTTATCAAGAAATTATCAATCCGGCAAATGCTATTTTGATGATTGATCCATTAAATGCACTTGGAAATTGGCAAGACAATCCAGCTTTTAGTTATTTACATACACAAAGTACACGCGTTTCTAACATAGGTTTTGGAAGCGGAACTAATGCAGGGGCAAGTGGCGGTTTAGATGATCGTTTTGATTTTATTATGATGAGTGAAAATTTCAAAAACAGCTCACGTTTTTCTTTTATAAACGATAGTTATAAAGCGTATGGAAATAATGGAGATTGTTTGAATAAAGATGTTAAAGATCCTGATTGTACAGGCATTTACTCTCAAACTCTACGAACTAATTTGTACAATATGAGCGATCATTTACCTGTTGTGATGCAATTTAAAATTCATGAGAGTTTAAGTACAAAATCAATTGAATCAAAACCTTTTATCTGGTTAAAATCAGCAAATATTACGAATGATAAAATTATAATTGGTATTGATAAAACACAATTAAATACTCAAAATAATATACTTTTCATTTACAATTCAGTTGGACAAAGTGTACAATCGGTTCGTATTAATAATCAATCAAATATAACGATTGATTGTCAAAGCTTAGCTTCTGGAATTTATTATATAAAAACAAAAGAATCGAACGAAATTTTAAAGTTTATAAAAAAATAATTCAATATAAGTTTTATCGAAAACAAGATAATTTCATTCAAAACAATAGCTCAACTATTTACTTAATATTTTAGCTAAAATCAACTCTTTAAAAATTTCGTCAACTTGCAGAAAATTCGTAATTTTGCATCTTAGTACAAATTCTAAAAGTAAGATGATAAACATTTCTCTTCCAGATGGAAGTGTAAAACAGTATGAGAGTGGCGTAACTCCTATGGACGTGGCGCTAAGCATTAGTGAAGGTTTAGCACGTAATGTAATTTCGGCTATAGTAAACGATCAACAAGTTGAAACAACAACCCCAATCACCACAGATGCAACGATCAAATTGTTAACCTGGAATGATGAAATGGGTAAAAAAGCTTTTTGGCATTCATCTGCTCACTTATTAGCGCAAGCTATTTTAGAGTTTTATCCAAATGCTAAATTAACTATTGGACCTGCGATTGACAAAGGTTTCTATTACGATGTTGATTTTGGTGAGGATAAATTTACAGAAGCTGATTTTGCGAAAGTAGAAAAAGCAATGTTAGAGAATGCAAAGAAAAAAGCTGAATTCAAATTATATTCAGTTTCAAAAGCAGAAGCATTAGAGACATACAAAGACAATGAATACAAAACAGAATTAATCTCTAATCTACAAGATGGAGATATTACATTCTGTACACACGATAATTTTACAGATTTATGTCGTGGTGGACACATTCCAAACACTGGAATTGTGAAAGCTGCAAAAATCTTGAATGTTGCGGGAGCTTATTGGCGTGGAGATGAGAAAAACAAGATGTTGACTCGTGTTTATGGTATTACATTCACAAAACAAAAAGATTTAACAGAATATCTTGAGTTATTAGAAGAAGCAAAAAAACGTGATCACCGTAAATTAGGGAAAGAATTAGGTTTATTTGCTTTCTCTGAAAAAGTTGGTGCAGGTTTACCTCTTTGGTTACCAAAAGGAGCTGCTTTGAGAAGAAAATTAGAAAACTTCTTATTGAAAGAGCAACAAAAAATGGGTTACGAAATGGTAATTTCTCCACACATTGGTCAAAAAGAATTGTATGTAACTTCTGGTCACTATGCAAAATATGGTGCAGATAGTTTTCAGCCAATTAAAACGCCAAACGAAGGAGAAGAATTCTTGTTAAAACCAATGAACTGTCCACATCACTGTGAGATTTACAAAACATCTCAATGGTCGTACCGCGATTTACCAAAACGTTATGCAGAGTTTGGTACAGTTTATCGTTACGAACAATCAGGAGAATTACACGGTTTAACGCGTGTTCGTGGATTTACTCAAGATGATGCTCACTTATTCTGTACACCAGATCAATTATTAGAAGAATTCAAAAAAGTAATTGATTTAGTATTATATGTATTTACAAATCTTGGATTTGATAATTATTCGGCTCAAATCTCATTAAGAGATCCAGAGAATAAAGAAAAATACATCGGATCTGACGAAAACTGGGAAAAAGCTGAACAAGCAATTATCACAGCATCAGCAGAAAAAGGTTTACCAACAGTTTTAGAATATGGCGAAGCTGCATTCTATGGACCTAAGTTAGACTTTATGGTGAAAGATGCATTAGGACGTCAATGGCAATTAGGAACAATCCAAGTGGATTATAATTTACCAGATCGTTTTGATTTAACTTACACTGGAGCAGACAACGAAAAACACAGACCAGTAATGATTCACCGTGCGCCATTCGGCTCTATGGAACGTTTCATTGCCATTTTGTTAGAAAATACAGCAGGGAATTTACCACTTTGGTTAACACCAGATTTATTCACAATTTTACCAATTAGCGAAAAATATGTGGAATATGGAGAAAAAGTATTAAATTTGCTGGCCGAAGAAGAAATTAACGGACTGATTGACAGTAGAAACGAGAAAACTGGTAAAAAAATCCGTGATGCCGAAATCGGTAAAATTCCTTTCATGTTAATCATCGGTGAAAAAGAAGCAGAAAACGGTACAGTTTCTGTAAGAAGACACGGAGAAGGTGATTTAGGAGAGATGACGATTCAAGCGTTTATCGACTTCATGAAAGAACAAATCAAATTAAAATAATTTAAAACAGAATAACTATCGCAATTAGAAGAAAAGGCGGCAGAGGTCCAGCCAGAGTAATTAAGGAAGATCAACACAAGATCAATGATAAGATTGACGCGAAAGAAGTACGCGTTGTTGGAGAAGGTATAGAACCTGGTGTATATCCAATAGCTAAAGCTTTAGAACTTGCAGAAGAACAAGGTTTAGATTTGGTAATGATCAGTGAAAAAGCCATTCCACCTGTTTGTCGTGTCGTAGAGTACAAAAAATTCTTATACGAACAAAAGAAAAAAGAAAAAGAACTTAAAGCTAAACAGCAGAAAGTTGTCGTGAAAGAAATTCGTTTCGGTCCTCAAACAGATGATCATGATTACGAATTCAAAAGACGTCACGCAAGATCTTTCTTAGAAGAAGGTTCTAAATTGAAAGCGTATGTTTTCTTCAAAGGACGTTCTATTATCTTTAAAGATCAAGGAGAAATCTTATTGTTACGTTTAGCTCAAGAATTGGAAGATGTTGGAAAAGTAGAACAAATGCCAAAACTTGAAGGTAAAAGAATGATTATGATGATGGGACCTAAGAAATAATTAGGTTCTTATCATCTTACAAAAAATAAAAAACGTTTTAATTTTAAATATTTGTAATCATGCCAAAATTAAAAACAAAATCTGGAGCGAAAAAACGTTTCAAATTAACAGGAACAGGTAAAATTAAAAGAAAACACGCTTTTAAAAGCCACATCCTAACAAAAAAAGAGACTAAACAAAAGAGAAATTTAACTCAAACTGGTTTAGTTGATCAAGCTGATGTTCATTCAGTAAAACAACAATTAAGATTAAAATAAGAACGTGTTCTTATTTGGTTTATTAATTCATTATTAACCCTGTCGATGGGCCTTAAAGCAGAGCAATCTCGCCCACTACAAAAAAATTAAAAATTATGCCAAGATCAGTAAACGCAGTTGCGTCAAGAGCTAGAAGAAAAAGAGTTTTAAAACTTGCAAAAGGATATTACGGAAGAAGAAAAAACGTTTGGACTGTTGCTAAAAATGCAGTAGAAAAAGGTTTAGTATATGCTTACCGCGATAGACGTCAAAAGAAAAGAAATTTCCGTGCGTTATGGATTCAAAGAATTAACGCTGGAGCAAGATTACACGGATTGTCTTACTCTAAATTTATGGGAGCTATCCACAAAGCTGGAATTGAATTAAATCGTAAAGTTTTAGCTGACTTAGCGATGAACAATCCAGAAGCTTTCAAAGCAATCGTAGAAAAAGTAAAATAATTTTTTTAAACAATATTAAAACGTTTTAAAACTTGGCTATTTAGTCAAGTTTTTTTTTTTGCTTAAATTTGAATGAATGTCATTCTAGACTTTATTTGGAATTTCATCATAAATGTTATTTAAAAACCCAACTCAAATGAATCAACAAAAAGATTTATTTCTAAGAATTTGGCCATTTTTTGTCGTTTTTTTTATCTACAATTTTGCTGCAATTGCTATGACGCAATATTATGGTCGCGATGAATTACATCTACATTTCAATCAATACCACGATCATTTTTTTGATAAATTCTTTGTTTTTTATACCGATTTCGGAACCTATTATTTATTTTTTATACTTCTTGGTTATCTATTTTGGAAAACAACTCGAAGATATTTTTATTATTTATTAGCTTCAGGAGCAGTTGCAACAACAATTAGTGTCTTTTTTAAGAATGTCTATTTCGAACAAGTTTTACGTCCTGGATATTATTTTACACAGAAAAAAATCGACATTGTATTAGTCAAAGATTATGCGATACAAATGGCTTCAACTTTTCCTTCGGGACATTCATTAACAGCCGCAATAATTTCGATGACTTTATGTTTATTAACCAAAAACAGATGGTTGCAATTATTTTTTGCTCTCCATTTTCCGAGTATCGCAATTAGTAGAATCTACTTGTCACGCCATTTTGCGATTGATACAGTTGGTGGTTCGTTTATTGGTTTTTTTATATTTATCTTTATGTATTACATCATCAACCAATCCAATAATCCAAAATTAGATCAAAAATTTATTAACAATGGAAATTCAAAATAAACTTAAAATATCATTAATACAATACGATGTAATCTGGGAAGATGCAAAAGCTAATCACGCTTATTTAGATGAATTATTAGCCAATCATCAAACTGATATTATATTGTTACCAGAAATGTTTGCTTCGGGATTTTCTATGAATGTAGAAAAAATTGGTCAAAAGCCTTTTGGAGAAACCTTCGAATGGATGCAACACAAAGCCAAAGAATTGAATTCTGCGATTGCTGGAAGCATTTCTACGCATGAAAACGATAAATACTATAACCGATTTTATTTCATCTGCCCAAGCGGCTCTATTTACATTTACGATAAGAAACATTTGTTCAGTTACGGAAAAGAAGCTGGCGTATATTCGGCAGGAGATAAAATTGTAACGATAGATTATAAAGGATGGCAAATTCGCCCTATTGTTTGCTACGATCTACGATTTCCTGTTTGGATTCGCAATACAGAAGAAGATCCGTACGATTTGATACTTTGCAACGCTAGTTGGCCAAAAGCGCGTCGTGAAGCTTGGATTTCACTTCTAAAAGCTCGAGCAATCGAAAATATGGCTTTTGTTGCTGGTGTAAATAGAATTGGCGTAGATGGCTATAATCTCGATTATCAGGGCGATTCGCATTTATTTGATACATTGGGACAAGATTTGGAAACAATAAACAATCATCCCGAAATTTTACAGTTCGAAATTGATAAAGAAGAACAAGATAAAACTCGAAAGCATTTCAATTTTCTAAATGATCGCGATTCATTTTATTTTGGATAAATACAAGCTCAACTTTGGTTGGGCTTTTTTTTGTATGTGTAATTCTTTTTTATTCATATATTTATGGATAATGAATATGAATGGATAACACTTGTAAAAGCATCTATGAAAGCTACTACAATTGATATTTCGATAATAATTAATTATGAAAAAGATATTTATATTTCTATTCTTTATATTATTGGTACTTTCTGCAACTTATACTTTATATTTAGTTCGTAAGACTTTTAATAATTATCAATTTGAATCTTATAATGAACTTTATTATAAAGTTCCACCTGTAAATAATGCACAATTTAAATCGTTAAAATCTTTTAATTCTCACTTGTTTTCAATTGTTGACGATAAAAACTTAAAGAATATTACAGTAAATTTCGATTCCAAATCAAATAAAGTAAGGCAAGTAAATTTAAATTACACATACAATCCTGAAACAATTGATGATAAAATAAAATCAATCATAAGGATATATAACTTAGGAGAAATTATCGAAATTAATAAAAGAATGATGAAAAAAATATCATTTTTTCGGAGTCCTGATGTATATAATTTTGAAAATACTAAATATGAAGAAATGTACTTTCCAGATGATTTCTTTATACATAAACCCATTGTAAATTATAATATAAAAGGAAATCCCATCGATTCAATTATAAATGATAGAATAAAGCTTTATGCTTTAAAAGGTATGGTTGAGCTAGATATTAACAATGATTATAAACCTGATTTATTAATTGAATCAAAAAACGAAAAATCTTATATGATTACTGGTTTTGTTGAGATAGACAAGAACCTATTTTTCCTATATTATTTAGATAATGATTCTATTAAAAAAATAAATGATCTATATAAATTAATAAATTTCAAATAATTTATAGTGCCTAACAAAAATTAATTTGGGCGTTCCCTTCGGTCGGACTATCCGTTCCAATCTTTTGTAGAAGAAGATTCAATTTCAAGTAAGAAAGTTCCAATTCCTACAAAAGGATTTTTACTACTATCCCTAACGCGGGTTATAAGTTCTGAGTTTTGAGTGATAAGTTATAAGACATAAGACTTAAAGGAATAGGAATAGAAGTTAAACTATCCCCTTGAGGAGATTATAGGGCTGTTTTCGAGTTATGAGTTGTAAGTTCTGAGTTAGTTGTAAAAAGGAAGCTTCCTTTTTATCAAGAAGAAGCTTCT
>NZ_DJBB01000078.1:0-6324 GCF_002429865.1 Empedobacter sp. UBA5987 | reverse complement strand
AACAAGGGGGAGATTACAGAAATTCTAATCTAAAGTTTAATAATCAAACAAATTCAACCTATATTTAAGTTAAAATCATCCAATATGAGAAAAATAGAACAACTTTTTAGTGAATATGGAGAAAGTCATCAAAATGGGACAAACAAAATCATTCATTGGATTTGTGTTCCGCTCATCTTTTGGACGATTCTTGGTTTTATTTCCTACATTCCAACACCGCATTTGTATGTTCAGAACTTTTGTTATATCAGTTTAGTCATTCATTGCATTGGTTATTTTTTCAATATTTTATTTTAGATTATCGGTTGTCGTTGGTTTCATTATGATTTTTCTAATGTTGATTATGGAATATTTTATTTCGTTGTGCAATCTTCAATTCAGTACAAAATCTTGGTTAGTTTATCTGGTAGTATTTATTATCACGTGGCTTTTACAATTTGTAGGTCACAAAATAGAAGGGAAGAAGCCAAGTTTTCTCAAAGATTTACAATTTTTGTTGGTTGGACCTATTTGGTTGTTAGGTTTTATTTTGAGAAAAGTTGGTATAAAGTATTAATCTATTTCTTACTCAAAATTTCATTTACTTTTTTCTCAATAGCTTCTGATAATCTGCTAAAACCTAAATCATTTGGATGAATTCCGTCTGTAGATCCTTCGTTATCCGAACCGATTAAATTATCACCTTTCAATAAATACAAATCTTTTATACCATCTTTTATCAAAGCATGGTATTGTGCACGATAGGTTTGATTTTGTTTTGTCATATCTTCGTGAGCGGTTAAATCAAATTTACTAATTGGTCGAATCAAGCTTTCTACCATCAAGATTGGCGTCTTTGGATGATATTTTCGGAGTAATTTGACGAACGGAATTGTTCTACTTTTGATTTCTTCGGGCGAACTATTCGGAACACAATCCAAGATAAACAAATCAACCCCTTGAATATCTTTGATCATTTCAGCTAATTCAATTTCAATTTTTGCATTTCCACTCAAACCAAGATTAATGAATTCATAACCTGTTTTTCGTGTTAAAATTGATGGATAATTCATTCCAGGACGACTTGCTGATGCACCTTGTACAATGCTTGAACCATAAACCACGATTTTCTTTTTATATACAATCGGTTGATTGATAAAATTAGCAGAAGCATCAATTCCTATTTTTAAGTCTGTAATTTCGTTCCAAAGTGGTAAATAAAGCATGAATTCTTTTTCTGTCTTAGGTAAATTCTTGATAATATCATATTCACTTTTGATATTTTGCTGATTTGGTAAAGCCGCACCTGCAAAAATCCACTTTCCATTTTCTTTGATATACAAATCCAATCCACGCGCCATGATTCCAGTTGTATTCGCACCCAGATAAGTAGAACGAGTTGTCCAATCTAGTTTTATTTGCGACGTATTTGATTTGAATGTAACATATAATCCAGCGGGAGCAGTAAATAAACCTTTTACTTTTTCGGGAAGATTTGCGTATTTGTTGGTATCGATTCTATGATAAAAAGGCGCATTATCAAAGGCTTTTCCTTGTATAGTAAATTCTTTATTTGTGATATATTTGATTTGTCCAAATAGTTGAAAAGAACAAATAAGAGCAAAAAACAGAAAGAATTTTTTCATTGATTATAATTGATTAAAGGTTAAAATTAAAAAAAGACTTCCAATTCGGAAGTCTTTTTTTGTTTCATGTGTTTGTCTTAAGCGTGTTTACACTTTAAGGTCTGTATGAGCGCCTAAAAGTGCTTTATTTTCTTCGATAATTGGATCAACCAAATCTTTTAAGAATTCTTCTGTTTGTTCAGAAGCAAATCCTGTAAAGTTTTTCGGATCTAATAATTCGACTAATTTTTCTTTATCAATCTTCACATTATCATCAGCAATAATACGCTCAATTAAATCGTTAGATTTTCCTTCCATTTTCACTTGTTTTGCAGCTTCCATAGAGTGTGTACGAATAATTTCGTGTAATTCTTGACGATCTCCACCATTTTTAACACCTTCCATAATGATATATTCGGTTGCCATAAATGGTAATTCTTCCGCGATATGCTTCTCGATGATTTTAGGATAAACGACTAAACCATCTAAAATATTGTTCCAAATGATTAAAATTGCATCAATAGCTAAAAAAGCTTGAGGAACCGCTAAACGTTTGTTAGCAGAATCATCTAACGTTCTTTCGAACCATTGAGTAGATGCAACCATTGCTGGAGAAGTAGCCAAAGACATCACATATTTCGCTAAAGAAGCGATACGCTCAGAACGCATTGGGTTGCGTTTATATGCCATTGCAGAAGATCCAATTTGATTTTTCTCGAAAGGTTCTTCAATCTCTTTTAAATTTTGTAATAAACGTAAGTCGTTTGTGAATTTATGTGCAGATTGAGCAATATTTGATAATAATTCTAATGCTTGCGCATCAATTTTACGATCGTAAGTTTGTCCAGAAACAGCAAAAACATTTTTGAATCCGAAACGTTCAGATAATTTTTTGTCTAATGTTTTTACTTTTTGGTAATCGCCATCAAATAATTCTTTGAAAGAAGCCGCTGTACCAGTTGTTCCTTTTACTCCACGAAAACGTAATGTATCTATTCTGAATTCTAATTCTTCTAAATCTAATAAAACAGATTGTAACCAAAGTGTTGCACGTTTACCAACTGTTGTTAATTGCGCTGGTTGGAAATGTGTAAATCCTAAAGTTGGTAAATCTTTGTATTGACGTGCAAATTTTGCTAAACCATCAATCACATTGATTAATTGTCCTTTTACGTGTTGAAATCCATCACGAATTTGAATCAAATCTGTGTTATCGCCAACAAAAGCTGAAGTTGCACCTAAGTGAATAATCGCTTTTGCGCTTGGTGCAACATCTCCGTACGTATGCACGTGAGCCATTACATCATGACGAAATCTCTTTTCGTAAGCCGCAGCAACAACATAATCAATATTTGTTGCGTTATCTTTTAACTCTTGAATTTGTTCGTCTGTAATATCTAATCCAAGTTCCTTTTCAATTTCTGCCAAAGCAATCCAAAGCTGTCTCCATGTTGTAAATTTTTTCTCAGGAGAAAAGATATATAGCATTTCGTCGCTACAATATCTCGATTCTAAAGGATTTTGATACTTGTTCATTGTATTTGTTTGTTTTGTTTTTTAAAATTTTTTCAAAATGGTTTGCACATCTTTCACATAATAACCTTCGAAAAGGTAAGCGTGTATCAGCAATGGAAATAATTGTGCAATCGGTAAACGTTCTTCGAAATTTGGTGCTAAAGGATTATTTTCGTGATAAGCATCAAAAAATACATCATCAAATCCTCCAAAAAGCTTTGCAATAGCCAAATCCATTTCGCGATGACCATAATAAATAGCAGGATCTATAACCGAGAATTCACCTTTTTTGTTGGCTAAAATATTTCCATTCCAAAAATCTCCATGCAATAAAGCTGGCCTTTCTTCTGGAAATATCGAATTCAATTGTTTACATAAATTCTCTGCAGATTTTATTTGTTTTGAATTGATTAATTGTTTGTTTTGCAATAGTTTCATCATTGGCATGATGCGATTTTTTGCATAAAATTCGCTCCAAGAATCTGTTAAACTATTTGGCTGAACGACGATTGCAATGTAATTATCTTCTGACCAACCAAATTGTTTACTTGTATTTTGATGAAGTTTTGCTAAATTTTTTCCTAAGTTTTCCCAATTTACAACAGTTGGAGTAGAGGTTTCCATCCATTCTAATAATAAATATTGAAAATCTTTTCCAGCTTCGCCAACATTTACCACTTTCGGAACCGAAAATGTTTTGGTCTTTTTGATGGCTTCTAAAGCACGTGCTTCTTTCTTGAAAAGATGAGGAAAGTTGTTTGCGGAATTTACCTTTAAAAAATATTTTTTATCAAACGATTCTAATCGAAAAGCATCGTTAATATCACCACCTTTTATTGGGACGATAGAATCTACACCTAAATTCAATTGTTTTAATCGTTCTAAAATTTCATTCATAAAAATATCTCATAAAGTTATAGCCCAACAAAAGTCAGGCTATACTATTTAATTTATTAAAATAAAGTTGTTCTAATAATGTTTTGAGAACGCTCTGGTCCAACCGAAACTAAATAAACTTCGATTCCTAAGTATTTCTCAATGTAGTGGATGTAGTCTTGTGCTGTTTGCGGTAACTCATCAAAAGATTTTACGTTTGTAATATCTTCTTTCCATCCTGGTAATTCTTCGTATTGTGCTTCGTAATTAGCTAATTTAGTTGTAGAAGAAGTGAAATAATTAATGATTTTTCCGTCTTCCGTTTTGTAACCTGTACAAACTTTTACTGTATCAATATTCGACATTACATCTAATTTAGTGATCACTAAATGTGTAATTCCGTTAATCATACAAGCGTGTTTCAAAGCTACTAAATCTAACCAACCTGTACGGCGTGGACGACCTGTTGATGCTCCGAATTCGTGACCAACTTGACGAATTTGTTCTCCCAATTCGTTGTCCAATTCTGTTGGGAAAGGACCGTTACCAACGCGTGTACAATATGCTTTCGAAACTCCGATCAAATTTTTCAATTTTGTAGGAGGAACTCCAGCACCAACACAAACTCCACCAGTTGTAGGCGAAGATGATGTAACGAATGGATATGTACCAAAATCGATGTCTAACATTAATGCTTGCGCACCTTCGAATAATACATTTTTACCTTCGTTAATCGCATGATTGATTTCTAATTCAGAATCCATGATTCGTTCTTTCAAACGCTCTCCGTAAGCTAAATATTTTTCGTAAATATCTTCGAATTTTAATGGCTCTTTATTGAATAATTTTTCGAATAAAGCATTTTTAACCACTAAATTTTCTTTGATTTTTTCTGCTAAAACATCAGGATTTAATAAATCAATTGCACGAATACCAACGCGCGCTACTTTATCCTCATAACAAGGACCAATTCCGCGTTTTGTTGTACCAATTTGACTATCTTTTCCTGCAAATTCTTCACGATATTCGTCTAACAAAATGTGATAAGGCATGATGATATGCGCTCTTCTCGAGATAAAAACGTGATCTGTAGATAAACCTTTTGCTTCTAATTGTTCAGTTTCTGCAAAAAAAGCTTCAGGATTTACTACGACACCATTCGCAATAATACATTTTCCTTTGCATTGTAAAACTCCAGAAGGTAATAAGTGTAAGACAAATTTATCATCGCCTACATATACCGTATGACCAGCGTTGTTACCACCTTGGTAGCGTACAACATAATCCGATTTTTCGGCTAATACATCTGTAATTTTTCCTTTTCCCTCGTCACCCCATTGAAGACCGACTACTACGTGTGTTGACATATTGTTTGTTCGTTATTTGATTTGGAATAAAAATGAAACTAATCATCTTTTCTTGGTTCACTGCAAAGGTAATTTAAACCTTGTCTTAAACAAATTTAAAACTCAATTTAGCACGATTATTTTTCAAGATTTTGTTAATAATTTTTCAAGATTAAATTAACCGAAAAATAACCGAATCCATTCAAATAAAAAGCGTATTTTTACAAACTTTTACACCAAAAATTTCTATAATGAAAATTGAAATCTGGTCGGATGTAATGTGTCCGTTCTGTTATATCGGAAAAAAACATTTTGAACAAGCTTTAACGCAAATTCCTTATCAAGATAAAATACAGGTTGAATGGAAAAGTTTTCAGTTAAATCCTGATTTATCAAAAACTGAAATTACTTCTGTCAATGATTATTTAATCAAAACAAAAGGAATTTCGGAAGAACAAGTTTCGGCAATGAATAATCAATTAGCTGAAATGGGAAAAGCTGTTGGAATTGATTTTCAACAACAAAATTCTAAAGTTGTCAATACAAGTGATGCTCATCGTTTGATCCATTTTGCGCAAGCGAATGGAAAAGGTTCGGAAGCAGAAGAAAGACTTTTTAAAGCGTATTTTACTGAAGGTAAAAATGTAGCTGATTATGAAGTTTTGGCTGAATTGGGTGAAGAAATTGGTTTGAACAAAACCGAAGTTCTTGAAATGCTAAATTCTGATGCAAATGTTTTTGAAGTTGCTTCGGATATTTTAGATGCACGTAATATCGGTGTTTCTGGGGTTCCGTTTTTTGTAATTGACCGTAAATATGCACTTTCTGGCGCTCAACCTGTCGAGTATTTCGTTTCTGCTTTGACACAGGCTTACGAAAAAGATCATTTGGATCAACCACAAAATGGTGCTTCTTGTGATGTTGATGGAGATTGTGATTAAAACAATTTGCAAATAAATATAAAAAAGAGGCTGTCTCAAAAG
>NZ_DJBB01000025.1:0-2681 GCF_002429865.1 Empedobacter sp. UBA5987 | reverse complement strand
ATTTTTACCTTGACGCAAAAACGAACCAAAAACGTCAAGACTGCGATTTTCGACGTTCAATTACCATTTTACGCACTAAAAAGATTAAATGATTCGCATAAGCTCACTAATCTTTTTTACGCTTGTTTCAATGGATTGAAGCTCGTCTGCAAATCGTATGTCGATTTGGAATTTGTTGTTAAAAGGGATTATAATATTGAAAAAGGATGAGAAACCGGCATTAAAACTCTCACGTTAAGAAAATGGTTGAATGGAGCGTTAAAAAGGTTTTAGCCCGTAGGGTTTTTAAAATCTTTAGTGGAATGAGGGCATTTTTAGTAGAGAGGTTTACGGCCTTGACTTTTTGGTTACTTTTTAGTCAAGTAAAAAGTGACATTAAAGAATTTTTAATCTCAAATGTTATAAAAAGTGGATTTGAATATTGAAAAAGGATGAAAACGTAAAACGTAAAACTTATTACGTAAACATATCGCACACTACACCGAATTGAAACTCTACTTTTCAGCAATGACGGTTTTAATTCATTGTTATAAACGAATTTGAGTATTGAAAAAAGATGAAAAACCGGCATTAAAACTCTCACGTAAAGAAAATGGTTAAATGGAGCGTTAAAAAGGTTTTAGCCCGTNNAATTTTTAATTTCAAATGTTATAAAAATTGGATTTGAATATTGAAAAAGGATGAAAACGTAAAACGTTAAGCGTAAAACTTATACCAAGACCGTTAACCTATAAACTCATCGAACATCGAGAAGACAGTGGTGACTGTACTTCGATAGTTTAGACAATTAATCGAGGGATTTCTTTTAAAGGAATTTGGTGTTTCGCAAATGTACGTTTTAAGGTAGTATAAGTGGAGAAACCACTTTGAATGGTAATATCTTTGAATGGAGCATTGGTAAACATGATCAATTCTAAGGCTTTCAACATTTTTAATTTTTGTTCGTATTCCGAAAAGGAGCAGTTGAAATAGTAGTTGAATCCTTTCTGAATTTCATAGTAAGTAAATTCCGTATCTGTTGCAAAGGCATAAAGTGTTTGGTTCTTTTGCAGACATTCTTTGTAAATTAACTTGAGTTTTTGAATGGGAATATGATAAAATTTTTTCCAGTTTCCTTTCAATTCTTGACTTTTGACTTGGATCGAAACACAATAATACGCAAATTGATCTTGTTTGTGTCGGTGAACAAAACCAGCTAGATGATGGTAACCGTGTGATAAACCTGAAATATCAATAAGAAAAGGAAAATATTGGTTTTGATTATAAGTGATTTGTGTGTTGTTTTTTAAAAGTTTGTAAAGTGCTTCTATGTCAACATTAAAATCTATTGATAAGGTTGGGGGACGTGGACATTCGCAGACATCATTGAAGTAAAAGATTAATTGCGGAATAAACAACAGTTGTGATTGATAATCTTGTATCGCAAACAAATTGATTTTTTGAATAAAACCAAATGCATATTCAATCATTTGCATATACTGTTTGTTTAGGATATCTTGTTTTGCTTCTACTTGTGGTTCATTTTTCTTGATTACATCTCCATATCGATGAATAAAAAAGTTCAGGTACTTGATATATTCTTCATATACTTCAATTTTCATACGCTTAAAAATTAAAATTGAAAATGGTTGTAGTAAAGATGTATTTGTCTAATATACAATAAATTATAATATAAACAAAAATCCCCTCCAAAAGTAGAGGGGAAATAGTTAAAGTACAGTGACTTGACCTAAGTAAATAGATGGTGCAGCGTCTTGTTTTATGACAGATATAAAACTCATCCAAACATGTACATCTGTTCCTTGATATTTGGGCAGAAATTGTAGTACATAGGATTCTTCGGAGCGTTTTACCGTTGTTTGTACAACCGTTGATTGTGCTTTTGTAATGCCATCTTCTGCATACAATATAACCAAGGTGTCATTTTGATCCACAAGTTCTGTTGCATTATCGGTCCATGTAATCGTTACCGATAGTGGATCGTCTGCAATAACATTTACAGGTTGTGGCTCGAGTAAATTACCTTTTGTGAATTGAATAGCATCATAATCAATAGAAAAGGTTAAGGTATCCATATTACAAGGCATAGATTGTAATAAATTTGCCATGGCTTGATTATAAGGCGATTTTAAACCAGCCCTTTTTCCGTAATAGGTTTTAGCCAATGCTTTATACCCTTGTATAAACTGCACAGCAAAATTGAATCTGTCTTTTATGACTTGTTGTTTTGGCGTTGGTATACGATTTGATTTTCGTGGTCGTATACGAGAAATTTCATTTCCTTCGATATTCGAAACAATAATTCGTCCTGTACGTCCTCGCGTACCCGACAATAGAGAATCTGTAATTTTTCCCATTTTTAATAGATTTTAAATTAAACTTTATTTGATTTGGTTCAGCAACAGTTCGAAATTATGAGGAATGATTTGAAGAGGTTAATTTATGGTTATCCATGAACGAAATTGGTAGGTGATGAAGGGGAATGATTGGTATGAATGTAGATGTGAGATATGAGATATGAGATATTAGATATTAGATATTAGATATTAGATGTGAGAAGTGAGATATGAGATATGAGATTTGAGATTTTAGAGTTGTATTATGTACAAAGTAGTATGTATTTGAGATTAAGACTAAGGTTGAGAAAGTGGATTGATTTTAGATGTGAGAATTGAGATTTT
>NZ_DJBB01000042.1:0-19242 GCF_002429865.1 Empedobacter sp. UBA5987 | reverse complement strand
ATAGAACAATGAAAAATGTAGTAAAATTAGATCATTATTATCATCCTGATGAGCTGAAAGAAGCTCTAAATAAGTTTGTAGAAAATTATAACAATTGTAGGTATCATGAGGCTTTGAACAACCTTACTCCTTCGGATGTTTATTTTGGTAGAGCAGATAAAATTTTAGAACAAAGAGCAATTATTAAACAACAAACAATTGCAAAAAGAAGGCAATTGTATTATCAAGAAAAAATAATAAATTTATAAACCAAACACTCTCTTAATTTTTAGAAAGAGGTGTCCAAATCATTTTGACAACGTACATGTTTTGATGAGGTTACTTTCCGATGCAGAAAGTGTAAAAGTCTTTATTTATCAATGGTGTAGGGGGGTGTGGTGAAGTTTTGGTGTAGTTAAGTTTATTAAAAAATTAACATATTGAAATAAAATATCTTTACTAATTTTTATAAAAAATGTTTGACTTACTAATAAAATAATAGTGCTTGAGCTTCTAACTTGATTTTTTTTTCTTTTAAATCTATGGAATTTTAATTGGGACATCAAATAAAAAAGTGAAACTATGTATTCCTCTCTTAATTATAAACTTTTAACGATTATTCAAATTATAATGTTAATACCGACTTCACAAAAATAAATCTTTAAAATAAATTATAATTATAAAATGATATAGTTTTTTAATAATTTTTAATAAGCTCGGATATTATTTTTTAATATTTAGTATAATAATATTCTTTATTTGTTTTAAAATAGTATATTTGTAAACTAAATATTATATATGAATTTCCAATTAATCAAAGATGTAGTTGATTTAATAGAAGAGTTTGAAAATGAAAATACGTGTAATACTAATGCTTCTATTGATGATTTTAAAAAGTGGATTATTTTAAATAATCATCTAGAAAGTTCTTGTGATGTACCTCATTGGATTGGAAAAGAAAAAATGAGATCGGCTGAAAGTGTTATAAGTACATTACTTGTTCATATGAATAGATATGCAAAAAGTTATTCAAAGTCTGCTATTATAGGATCAGATTTTTCTTCTCAAGAAGATTTTATTTACTTAATTAATTTAAAGGCATTTGGAGAAATGTCTAAGATGGATTTGATTAAGAAAAATGTACATGAAAAACCTGTAGGGATGCAAATTATAAATCGTTTAATTGCTAAGGGTTGGGTTGATCAAGCTTCTTCTGAGCTCGATAAAAGAAGCAAAGTTATTAAGATTAGTCCCGTAGGTTTAGAAATTTTAGAAGAACAAATGGAAAAAATTAGACTAGCAACACAAATTGTAGCAGGTAATTTAACTTATGCTGAAAAAATGGAATTAATAAATCTACTCAACAAACTTGAAGCTTTTCATCAAGATATTTATCAAAAGAATTTTGATACAGAAGATTTATTAGATGAGGCTTACAAACATATTAATTAAAAAAATAACTACTATGAAAAAGAGTGTATTTTTCTTTCTAATTTTCTGTTGTTCTTTGTACTGTTTTTCACAAACGAAAACATATCAATTGTCCAGTCATATTTTAGATAACTCTACAGGAGAGCCTGCACCATCTGTTTCGGTTACATTAGAGAAAATGAATGTAGACAATTCGTGGACTAAGGTAAGTACTCAAATAACAGATAAAGATGGTAGAATAGGGAATTTTTTACCTTATGACCAGAATAATGACGGTGTTTATAAACTCGTATTTCATATTCAATCTTATTTTGATAGTAAAAAATTGCAAACATTTTATCCTTTTATCGAGATTGTTTTTCGTATTAAAGGGAATAAGCATTTCCATGTACCATTGACTGTATCTCCTTATGGTTATTCTACATATAAATGAAGTTAAAAACGAGATATGAAAAAAAGAATAGCTATTATTGGGTCTGGGTTTTCCGGATTGTCGGCTGCTGCTTATGCGGCAAAAGCGGGTCACGAAGTTCATGTATTTGAGAAACATAATCAGCCGGGTGGTAGAGCCAGACAATTTACCACAGAGCAAGGTTTTGTTTTTGACATGGGACCAAGCTGGTATTGGATGCCTGATATTATGGATAAATTTTTTGCTGATTTCGGATACAAAACCTCTGATTTCTATGATTTAATTTCCTTAAATCCTCAGTTTGAAATGATTTTTTCTGATGAGAAAATGAATATTCCTGAAAATTTTGAAGACTTAAAAGTACTGTTTGAAACCATAGAAAAAGGTGCAGGAGTTCAATTAGAAAAATTTATTCAGTCGGCAAAGTACAAATACGAGGTGGGTATGAAAGACTTCGTTACAAAACCTAGTCACAGTTGGTTAGAATTTGTATCTCCCAAAATTGCGAAAAGTGCATTGAAATTAAATTTGCTCACAAACTTCAGAAGCTATGTTGGTAGCTACTTTAAAGATGAGAAGTTACGAATGCTGATGGAATTTCCTGTTATTTTTTTAGGAGCATCGCCAAAAAACATTCCAGCATTGTACAGTCTGATGAATTATGGAGGCTACGCATTGGGTACACATTATCCTATGGGAGGATTTTACCAATTGGTATTGGCAATGCAGAAGGTTGCAGAAAAACAAGGAGCAATTTTTCACTTTAATAAAACGGTTGAAAAAATTAATACGAGCCATAACAAAATATCTTCTTTGCATATAAATGGAGAAAATATATCTTTTGATACCGTAATCGCTTCTTCAGATTATCATCACACAGAAACACTTTTAGAGGAGCGATTAAGGAATTACACCGAAGAATATTGGCAAAGTAGAACTTTTGCACCGTCAAGTTTGATATTTTATTTGGGTATAAATCAAACTATTCCCAACCTCAAACACCATACACTATTTTTTGAAAACGATCTAGACGAGCATATTGATTGTATTTATGGAGTAAAAAAATGGCCAGAAAACCCACTGTTCTATGCTTGTTGTCCTTCTAAAACAGATAAGAGTGTTGCCCCTGAAGGAAAAGAAAATCTGTTTTTGTTGATGCCTTTGGCAATTGACATTCAAGACGATGAAAAAAACAGGGAAAAGTATTTAATAGAAATGCTTTCCCGAATTGAAAAGCATACAGGAGTAAACGATTTAATTTCAAAAATTGAGTACCAAAGAAGTTATTGTGTAAACGATTTTGTACAAGATTATAATGCCTATGGTGGAAATGCGTATGGTTTGGCAAACACCCTTAATCAAACTGCGGTTTTGAAGCCGAAAATGAGAAATAAAAAAGTAAATAATCTATTTTATACCGGTCAGTTGACCGTTCCAGGTCCTGGCGTTCCACCGTCCATTATATCGGGTAAAATAGTAGCTAACGAAATAACCAAATTCAAAACTGAGTAATATGAAACAGCTATTTGACGAACTTTCTTATTCGGTAAGTAAGATAACAACACAAAAATACAGCACAAGTTTTTCTTTGGGTATTTTGGCATTAAAGCCTTCTATCCGCAACGCTATTTACGCTATTTATGGCTTCGTGAGACTGGCGGATGAAATTGTAGACAGTTTTCACGAGTACGATAAAGAAAAACTGTTAAACAGATTAAAAATTGAAACTCAAAACGCCTTAGAAGAAAGGATTTCACTTAATCCCATTTTACAATCCTTTCAGGAAACCGTGCATAAATATGAAATTGATACGGTTCTTATCGATCAATTTCTTAATAGCATGGAAATGGATCTGCAAAAAATTGATTACAACTCAGCATTGTACAATGAATATATTTTCGGTTCTGCCGAAGTAGTGGGCTTGATGTGTTTACAGGTTTTTACGGAAGGAAACAAAGAGAAATTTGAAGAATTAAAACCGTATGCAATGAAATTAGGTTCTGCTTTTCAGAAGATAAATTTTCTAAGAGATTTGAAAGACGATTATCAAATTTTAGGCAGAACTTATTTTCCGAATGTTGATATGGCGGTCTTTGATAATCACATAAAATGCCAAATTGAAAAAGAAATAGAGGAGGAATTTAAAGAAGCTTTAATCGGCATTAAAAAGCTTCCAAATTCGTCTATGTTCGGTGTGTATTTGGCGTATAAGTATTACATTTCTTTGTTTAGAAAAATCAAACGAAAAAAATCCTCAGAAATATTAAATAATAGGGTTCGGGTTTCCAATCCTCAAAAAATAGTTGTGGCTTTTAAAAGTTATGTAAGGTATAAAATTGCGATTATGTAATGAAAATTTTGATGTTATTTTCAACCGTTTTATTGATGAATGTTTTCTTTAAAAATTCAGATTTGAATGAGGTTAGGACGAGTTACAGCAAAGCTGTTCTAGATAAAAAACTATGTAAAAAGATGATTGAGGAATTAGAACTGTCTAAAGAAAAATCGGTGATAGATTTAGCCTATCTTGGTGCTTATCAAACGATTTGGGCAAATCATGTTTTTAATCCATTGAGCAAACTTGCTACTTTTAGGAAAGGAAAGAATAACATTGAATTAGCCATTAGTAAAGAACCTGAAAATGTTGAAATGAGATATATCCGTTTTTCTGTTCAGAAAAATGCACCTTCTTTTTTGAGGTATAACAGTCATTTAAAAGAAGACAAGGATTTTCTTGTTAAAAACAAAAAAAACATCAATTCAGATTTTCTTCAAAAAAATATTGAAACACTCTTAAAGTAATTAATTATGAAACATGAATTATACAGAGAACAACAATTGAATTGTGATTTACAAACCGCATGGGATTTTTTTTCATCACCGATGAATTTATCAAAAATAACCCCAAAAGATATGGAATTTAACGTGTTATCTGAACAAAAAACAAATAAAATATTTGAAGGAATGATAATCGATTACACGGTTTCACCATTGTTTGGCATTCCCTTGAAATGGAAAACAAGAATTACAGAGGTAATTCCCAATAAGAGTTTTACGGATTTTCAGGAAAAAGGGCCTTACAAATTATGGAACCATCGCCACGAATTTATACCCAACGAAAAAGGTGTGTTCATGATAGATAAAGTTGATTATGAACTGCCTTTCGGACTTTTAGGAAATTTAGCCCACGCTTTATTTGTAAAAAAGAAATTAGAAAAAATATTTAATTACAGATTTCATGTTTTAGAAAACCTCTTCAACAAAAATTAAAATGAAAATAGTACTTGTTATACTTGTTTTTATACTGATGGAAGCAGCTACTTGGCTTATTCACAAGTATATTATGCATGGATTTTTATGGGTTTTACACCGAGATCACCATGACCATAGCAACGATGGTGAATTAGAAAAAAACGATTGGTTTTTTGTGATTTTCGCAATCCCCACTATTGCGCTGATGTATTTTGGGTCATTAGAAAATTTCAATTATTTGTTTTTTATCGGCTTGGGAATTATGCTCTACGGCATGGCTTATTTTTTTGTACATGATATTTTTATTCATCAACGGATAAAGTTTTTCACACACACTAAGAACGCTTATTTTTTAGCACTTCGCAGAGCACATAAGCAGCATCACAAACATTTAGGAAAAGAAGAAGGAGAATGTTTTGGTTTTTTATATGTGCCGTTGAAGTATTTCAAAATGTATTTTAAATCGGCTAAATCATGATGACTTATACTTATGCCCTCATATTGTTTTTCACTATCATCATTTGCTTTATAGCATCTTTTGACAAAAGAATTCAATTCAATCTTCAATTTGGTTCATTCCTAAAAGCTGCCATTTTAGTAGCTATTCCTTTTATTGCTTGGGATATATGGTTTACGGCTCATGGAGTATGGTGGTTTAATACCAATTATACTCTTGGGATTAATTTTTTTGGTTTGCCTTTGGAAGAAATTTTATTCTTTATTTGCATTCCGTTCTCTTGCATTTTTACCTATTACACCATTGATAAATACTACAAATTGGAAGCCTTAAGTGCTTTTAATAATTTATTGCTTTTTGTAAGCATTATTATTTTGTCGGTTGTCGGCTTATTGCATACAGACAAAATTTACACCCTCATTACAACAATAGTTACGATACTTACATTGATCTATTTGCATTTTATTGCTAAAGTAGATTGGCTTACTAAAGCATCTTTGGTTTTTATGCTTCTTATGCTTGGTTTTTTTCCGGTTAATGGGGTATTAACGGGTAGTTTTATTGAAAATCCGATTGTTAATTATAATCCAAAAGATTTTTTGGGAATCAGAATGGGAACTATACCAATAGAAGATGCTGTGTATGGATATACGCAATTTCTTTTAGTTCTCTATTTTTTTAAACAATTTAAATCAAAATCTCATGAAAATGAAAAATAAAATACTATTGAAAACAGCTTGTATAGGATTGTTAATACTTTCCAATTCATGTTCCTCTATTCCTAAAAAGGCTGAAGCTGTTCGAAATTTTGAAGTTGATCGGTATTTAGGTACTTGGTTTGAAATCGCTCGTTTAGATTTTCGTTTTGAAAAAAACTTGGATAATGTCTCCGCTAACTACACTTTTGATAAAAAAGGAAATCTGATGGTTTCAAATAGCGGATTTAATAAGGATAAACAAGTATGGAAGCAAGCTATAGGTAAAGCAAAATTTAGAGACGGTAAGCAAATAGGAAAGCTAAAAGTAAGCTTTTTTGGACCTTTCTATGCTGGTTATAACGTAATTGCTTTGGATAAAAACTATCAATATGCATTGGTTATAGGTAAAAATCTAAATTACTTATGGATTTTATCTAGAACAAAAGATATTCCTGATAAAATTAAAACAAACTTTCTTGCATTAGCTTCAGAAATTGGTTTTGATATATCGAATTTGGTTTGGGTAGAACATAATCGAAATGATAATCCATTTTTAAATGAAAAATAAAATTTCCATTTTTTGGTTTCGAAGAGATCTTCGTTTAGAAGATAATGTTGGACTGTACCACGCTCTTTCATCTGGAGTTCATGTGTTACCTATTTTTATTTTTGATGAAGGTATTCTACGACAACTGGATGATAAGAAAGATAGGAGGGTGGATTATATTCATCAAGCGCTTCAAAATATTAATGATCAATTAAAATCCTTTGGGACAAGTCTCCATGTATATTATGGTGATCCTTTCAAAATTTTTCAGCAACTTTCTACAGAGTTTGCTATTCATTCTATATTTTGTAATCGTGATTATGAACCTTTGGCAATTAAAAGAGATACTTCGATTTACAATTATTTTAAGTTATATAACATTTCGTTTAAAGCATTTAAAGATCAGGTAATTTTTGACAAGAAAGATATTTTAAAGAAAGATAGTTCTCCTTATACAGTATATACGCCGTATGCAAAAAAATGGAAACAAATTTTGAAAACAGAAGATTATAAATGTTTTAAGCCTGATTACAGTAAATTTTTGAAAACAGAATTCAAAACGATTCTTTCACTGAAAGAAATTGGTTTTTTAAAAACATCAATTTTATTCAAACAGCCAAAGCTAGATAAGGAAATTATTCAAAATTACCATAAATATAGGGATCATCCTGCTTTACAATGTACGACCCAATTAGGTATAGCTCTAAGATTTGGAACGATTAGTGTACGAAAATGTGTTGCGTTAGCGATAGAGCTAAATGAAACATGGCTAAATGAATTAATTTGGAGAGAATTTTTTATGCAAATACTCTATCATTTTCCATATGTTGTTCACCAACCTTTTAAGGCTAAGTATAATGCTATTAAGTGGAGGAATAATGAGCAGGAATTTAAGCTGTGGTGCGATGGGAAAACAGGTTATCCTATTGTAGATGCAGGAATGAGAGAGCTTAATCAAACTGGTTTTATGCATAATAGAGTAAGAATGATAACAGCAAGTTTTTTATGCAAACATTTACTCATAGATTGGCGTTGGGGAGAGGCTTATTTTGCATCAAAACTAAACGATTATGATTTGTCTGCAAATAATGGTAATTGGCAATGGGTTGCTGGATCAGGATGCGATGCGGCACCTTATTTCAGAGTCTTTAATCCAACTCTTCAGACAGAGAAATTTGATAAAGAATCTCTTTACATTAAAAAGTGGGTATCAGAATTTGAAACTGATGATTATCCTTCTCCTATAGTTGCTCATAATTTTGCTCGAAACAGAGTTTTAAGCATTTTTAACGAAGCATTCAAGAAGTAAAATGAAAGAATAATAATGATTTAAAATATTAAACGATTATAATATATTTTTCCACATTTTCTGCTTTTGAAGAATTAATATCAAAACTTCACTACAAGGTATCTACATCCATACTGAAATTTCAAGCTGGATTCAATTAAGCACCTTATTGTCTTTAGTAAAAGTGAGGTTTGTAAAAACTTTCTATCAAAGATTTAGATTAAAAATAATGAATAATAAAAACACTTAAGGACAAGAGTATTTTGATTGTTATAAAACAATTATAAATATTTCCGATTTGTAAATGTTGTAATGCATTAATATACAAATTTCATTTAAATTGTAAATAGAGTTGCATGTTTATACATTTTTTTAATTATTTATTAAAAAAAATTAGTAACCATAAAAGTAAATAAATTGAGTAAAAAAGGAATATTATTAGTTAATTTAGGATCACCTAAATCTACATCCGTAAATGACGTAAAAGAATATCTTGGAGAGTTTTTAATGGATGAAAGAGTTATTGACTATAATTGGATTCTAAGAACACTTTTAGTAAAAGGAATAATTCTAAATACAAGACCATCAAAATCCGCACAAGCTTATGAGAAAATTTGGACAGATGCGGGATCTCCTTTAATAGTCATTACTGAAAAAATAAAAAATAAATTACAAAATATTGTTGATATTCCTGTTGAAATAGGAATGAGATATGCTGAACCTAGTATAGAAAATGGAATTTCTAAACTAGTTGAGAAAGGAGTCAATAAGATTGTACTATTTCCATTGTATCCTCAATATGCTATGAGTACAACAGAATCTGTAGTAGAGAAATCAGAAAAAGTAAGAAAAGAAAAATTTCCATTTGTTAAAATAAATTATGTGGAACCATTTTATAATAAAGATATATATATAGATTGTCTTGTTGAAAGTATAAAAGACAAGTTTTCGAATGATTTTGATGGGCTGTTATTTTCTTACCACGGTATCCCAGAAAGACATATTTATAAAACAGATCCTACAAGGACTTGTAATTTAAGTGACTGTTGTGATAGAGAATTTAATCCAAGTCATCAATTCTGTTATCGTCATCAATGTTTTGAGACAACAAACAAAGTGATAGAAAAATTAAATTTATCTCGCGAAAAAACAATTGTTTCATTTCAATCTAGACTAGGAAAAGATAAATGGATTGAGCCATATACAGATTCTACTTTAAAAGTTTTACCATCAAAAGGAATAAAAAAATTGGCAGTTGTTTGCCCTGCATTTGTATCTGATTGTTTGGAAACTCTAGAGGAAATAGCAATGGAAGGAAAAGAAATATTTATTGATAATGGGGGAGAATCTTATGAATATATTTCGTGTTTAAATGATAATGATTCTTGGATACATGTAATCAAAACTTTATGTGAAGAAAAAATAGATGATTTTTATTTATTATAATCTTAAACATTTAACAATTATAGATTAAATTCAAATATTCTACATAGACTTTTAATTGTTAAAAGTGATTCTATCAGTTATTAGTATGCTATTAAGCTAATAGATCTAAATTTTGCATATAAGATTCTTAAAATGTTTTTAAAAGATTAGCTATTTACAGAGAAGTGTATATAAATCAAAAATATTAATATAAGAATGGTTCTGTTATAAAGGATTTATAATAGAACCATTTTCATTTTTTACAAAACAATTGCTAAGCGCAAAGCGAAAGAAATTTATATATCAAATTGGTATATAGTTTCAAGAACAATGTTTATTATTGTTGTTCTTATAGTTTGTTATTTACTTCTGGCAAAATGGAATGGGAGAAACTATAATGCAGGGTTATTATTGTTGTATTTCATCACTTCGTAGACAATAAATATAATTATTTTAGTATTGATTTCAGTATTTCATATGGAGTTTTTCCTTTAAATGATCCATGTGATCTATTGAAATTTAGCTGGTGTTTTCCAGGGGATTGATATCAATCCCGCATCTGTTTATGATATTCATTTTTTGAATGATATAAATCTCAACTATGCGATCAGTTTATGATTAGACGCAATTATGCAACGACTTTTGAAAGGTTTAAAACCAGAATTCCAGCTAAAATTACTACACTAATAGTGATTCAGTACATTAATAAAATTACTTTAATTGAAATATTAAAAATCTAAAAACTCAAATTATTTAAAATTCACAAGGGGTTATTTAAATAGTTTATTGTTTTTATAAAGGTGCTTTTTTATCATTTTAAGAAAAAAATGGCACTCTAATTGATTTATGTCATAATAAATTTATGTATAATATAAATAAATAACAATAAAGCTATAAGTTTTGTGTTGATTTTATTTTTTCTTATTACGTTCTATTCGTCAATTCTAATTCATTAATTAATATTAACATATGAAAAAATCAAAAAAATCAGACCTTAAATCAGAACAAATGAGTCAATTTACAATTGATAATTCGAATCAAAAATTGACGACTAATGATGGTGTGTCTATCTATGATAATAATAACACCTTAAAAGTTGGAGATAGAGGGCCTTCTCTACAACAAGACCATATCTTTTTTGATAAAATGGCTCATTTCGATCGAGAGCGTATTCCCGAACGAGTAGTTCATGCACGTGGAAGTGGTGCACATGGAATATTAGAGATTCATGAAGATATATCTGAATTTACCCATGCGAAATTTTTACAAAAGGGGATAAGTACACCTCTTTTTACTAGATTTTCAACAGTTGCAGGCTTCAAAGGTTCTACTGATTTAGCTAGAGACGTAAGAGGTTTTTCAGTTAAATTTTATACAGAAGATGGTAATTTTGACCTTGTAGGTAATAATATTCCTGTATTTTTTATACAAGATGCTATGAATTTTCCTGATTTAGTACATGCTGTTAAGCCAGAGCCAGATAAAGAAATTCCCCAAGCTGCTTCAGCGCACGATACGTTTTGGGATTTTATTTCATTAATGCCTGAATCTGCACATATGATAATGTGGGCGATGTCTGACCGAGCAATTCCTCGAAGCCTTAGAATGATGGAGGGGTTTGGTGTACATACATTTAAATTGATTAATGAGAAAGGTAAAGCAACTTTTGTTAAATTCCATTGGAAACCTAAATTAGGAGTGCATTCTGTTGCGTGGAATGAAGCTCAAAAAATATCAGGATTTAATTCTGACTTTCACCGTCTAGATCTATGGGAAGCTATTGATGAAGGAAATTTTCCGCAGTGGGACCTGGGTATACAGTTAATTCCTGAAAAGGACGAAATGAAATATTCTTTTGATATCTTGGATGCTACGAAATTGGTTCCAGAAGAATTAGTTCCTGTAAAAATCATTGGAACGATGACCCTTAACCGCAATCCCGACAATTTTTTTGCTGAAACTGAACAAGTGGCTTTTGACCCTGGAAGAATTATCCCAGGTATTGATTTATCTGATGATCCTTTATTGCAAGGTCGTATTTTTTCGTATATGGATACACAGAATTATAGATTAGGTGGAGCAAATTTCCATGAAATACCTATTAATAGATCATTAAACCAAAAGCATAATAATCAAAAAGATGGAACAGGGAGAATTGATATACTGAAAGGAGGTGTAAGTTATTTTCCTAACAGCAAAGCTTCTGGTTGCCCATATCATGCAATGTTAAAGGGAGAGGAAGGTTTTCAATCACATCAACAAGAGGTACAAGGTAAAAAAGTAAGAGGAAGATCTGATTCTTTTGCTGATCATTTTTCTCAAGCTACTTTATTTTTTAATTCACAATCTGAATCAGAGAAACAACATATTATAAATGCTTTTAGTTTTGAGTTAAGCAAGGTAACCGACCCAAAAATTAGGGAGCGACAAGTGGCTATTCTTTTTCAAATTGATAAAACACTTGCACAAAAAGTTGGAGATAATCTTGGTATTATCCCTCCAAAAAAGTTGGATGAGCTGACATTAAGTTTTGCAAGGCAAAATCATCCCAATTATCCTCTGAAGCCTAAAAAACAAGAAATAAATTCATCTGATGCACTGAGTATGAAAGTAAAAGAAGGTGAAGGGAATATTAAAACCAGAAAAGTAGCCTTTTTAGTAGATAATGGTGTTTCTAAAAAAAGTGTAGATCAATTAAAAAAAGCATTGGAAAAAGAGGGAGCTCAAGCGGTATTAATTTCATCTAAAGTTGGAGAGCTAACTTATGAAGAAGGAAGTAAAGAAAAGATTTCCCATAGTTATCTTACAGATCCATCTGTTTGTTATGATGCAGTGTTTACACCATCAGGCAAATCAATAGAATCTTTAAAATTGAATCCAGATTATTATGAATTTATCAATGATTCTTACAGACATTGTAAAATATTAGCATTTGCAAAAGGAGCAGGTTCGTTAATGGATAATTCATTTGTTAAACTTGATAGAGGAGTGATTTTAGAAGATGAAAATGAGAATTGGATTGCGGATTTTATTCAAGTAATGAAATTACATCGTATTTGGGACCGTGAAGAAGAAAGGAAGGTTCCTTCATAATAAAATGTTTAACGTGATATAAATATAAAATTTAGACGAATGATATTACAACTTAGTCCTACAATACTTGTTGATACCCCTATTGGTAGAGGTCGTACTATTTTTATAATTGATTATGGTATGCATCAAAATTCGTGTTGGGTTGTAACGATGGAAAAAAATGGCATTGTAAAACATTTTGATAGCAATGACATTATAGTTTGTACAAATTTTAATTTTCATATCAATGAGGAGAAAAATTGTTTTAATCACAATTCAGATATAAAAAAATAAAATTATGGGAAATGCACAGTCACCGACAGAAAATTTGAGCGGAAATAAAGCCATTGAAAAGATAAAAACTATTGCTGAAACTGCCCGAACTTGCTTTTTTACCACCAATATTGGCGGTAATACTACAAGTAGACCAATGGCTCTTCAAGAAGTAGATGAGGTTGGTAACCTCTGGTTTTTGAGTGATGTTCGTTCACTGAAAAATGATGAAATTGAAGCCAATCCTAATGTAGAACTGTATTTTATGAATAATTCTAAATACGAATACATCTTTATTAAAGGAAAAGCCAGTGTTTCAAAAGATAAAACTTTAATTGATAAATATTGGACCAATTTTGCAAATGCTTGGTTTGATGGAAAAGACGATCCTAATATCAGTCTAATAAAAGTTTCGCCAAACGATGGGTATTATTACGAAACCAAAGACAATAAGTTTATTGCCATGTCGAAAATGCTTTTTGCCGCCGTTACAGGAAGTACAATTGAAGACGGAGGAATTGAAGGAGAACTGAAACTATAAAGAATAAATTATTGTCTTCTACAATGTTAATTAATTAAAGAAAAATGCAGAAACAAACTATTTATGGCATTGCATTTGAAATATTATTTTTATTAACGCAATTTATTAATATTTAAAAATCACACATTATGGGAATTCTAACATGGATAATTTTCGGCCTTATAGCCGGAGCAATAGCAAAAGCAATACACCCTGGTAACGATCCAGGTGGTTGGATAGTAACAATAATTATTGGGATTATTGGAGCTGTTGTCGGTGGGTGGCTTGGATCGATGCTTTTAGGTGTCGATGTAAGCGGATTTAATATTTCTAGTTTTTTAGTTGCAATTGCTGGAGCAGTTTTATGTCTAGCAGTGTATAGAATGATTTCGAAAAAATAGACTGTCTAATTAACGATTAAAATACTGTAAAGTCTCAGAGCGCTGAGACTTTTTGTTTAATATTACTATTTATAATTATGAAAAATACAGTCATTGATTTAATTACTAAAACAGCGGTAATTACTGGCGCTTCTAGTGGTGTTGGCTTAGCTACAGCACACTTATTTGCTCAAAATGGATATCAATTGGTTTTGGCAGCACGAGGTGTAGAAGGTTTAGAAAAGGCGGTTTCAGAATGCAATGCTTTCGGTGGAAAAGCGGTTTATAAATCAACTGACGTTTCTAATGCAAATGAAGTAAAAGATTTAGTTGAATTTGCTCTGAAAGAATTTGGACGCATAGATGTGTGGGTGAATAATGCAGGTGTTATGGCAAGTGGAAAATTTGAGGAAATTCCTATGGACATAAACGAACAAGTAATCAAAACCAATTTAATGGGGTATATGCACGGAGCGTACTACGTTTTACCCGTTTTTAAAGAACAAAATCAAGGCATTTTAATTAATAATGTTTCCATTGGAGGATATATGCCAGCTCCATTTAGTTCGGTATATTCGGCAACTAAAACAGGAATAAAAGGGTTGATGAGTGGTTTACAAAGTGAGTATAGTGTGTATCCCGAAATTCATATTTGCAACGTTTATCCACAAGTTCAACAATCTACAGGAAATATGCATTCCGCTAAATTCTCAGGTTTAGATTTTAAAATACCTCCGTTTGCAGCCGATCCTAAAGATACCGCAAAGGTGATATATAATTTAATAAACAAACCTAAAAATGATACCTTTCCAGACGCCACATCATTTATGTTAAAGCTTGCACATGGAGCTTTTCCAGAAACCTTTACCAATTTAGCAACAGGTGTTTTAAGGCTGATGATGAAGGTGAAAAAAGGAAAGGCTGATGAAGGTAATGTTTTACAACCTTCTACGGATCCACATGCTGTTTATGGAAAGATGGCTATTCCAGTACCAACAAAAACAAATCAAAAAATCATCGGAACATCGCTAGTATTCGCTGCAGGATTTTTTGTAGCGAAACATTTAAAAAATAAATCAAAAAAAACAAATTAATTTGAAACTGCTAAAATTCACATCCAAAGGTATTTATTGCATTCCAGGGAAGTTTTATATTGATCCTTGGCGACCTGTAGATTTAGCAGTTATCACGCATGGACATGCCGATCACGCCCGAAGTGGAATGAAAAAATATTTGTGTCATCATTTCACTAAACCTATTTTATTTTCAAGAATTGGTAGAAATATCGAATGCGAAAGTATTGGTTATGGCGAACAACTAACTATAAATGGGGTTAAAGTTTCATTACATTCTGCAGGTCACATAATCGGCTCAGCACAAATTAGGATAGAGTATAAAGGTTATGTAAGCGTAATTTCTGGAGATTATAAATTGCAAGATGATGGGCTTTCTACGGCTTTTGAAGCTGTAAAATGCCACGAATTCATTACCGAAAGTACCTTCGGTCTTCCTGTTTACAATTGGCTTTCTGTGGCAGAACAAGAAAAAAACATACGTGATTGGGTAGATCATAATAGAGCGAAAGGAAAAACTTCGGTCTTTATAGGGGATTCTTTAGGGAAATCGCAGCGTATTATGAAAGCATTGGAGGGTATTGGAGAGTTAAATGTCCATTATTCCATTGCAAAATTGAATGAGGCTTACGAAAGTGTTGGTGTTACATTACCTGAGTACAAAACAATAGATTTACGTGATGACAAAAAGCATTTGGATGGAAAAATAATTTTGTTGCTACCTTCTTTGGTTGATAATCCAGTGATGAAGAAAATACCTAATATTTTCTCTTTATTTTCTAGCAATCAAAAATCCCTTAAATTTTATAAAACTTAAGGGATTTTTGATTTTACAAGAATTAATTTATTCTGCTAATGGGTTGATTTGGTCTGCAGTAGGGAAATCTTGTCCAGTAGTCCCAATTGTTTTATTCAGTTCAAATTTTGCTGCATCCGACATTTTAGCTCCTCCTGCCAATTCAGCTTTGTCTAATAAATCAAGTGCTAATTTCTCTTCTTCTCTTTGTTCAGCAACCAACCATTGTAAGAAATTCCATGTAGCCCAATCTTCTTCATCCATGCTCATTTTGACAATTTTATAAATGGATTCTGTATTTTCAATTTCTTGTTTTAGAACAGCTTGAAAACACTCTAATACATTTTTTGGTTCAGGACCAGGTTTTTGTATAGCTTCAATTTTTACAATTCCTCCTCTTTCTTGTACGTATTCCATAACTTTAGCCATATGTACACGCTCTTCCTGTGAGTGTTTCATCATAAAATTTTTGATTCCATCCAATTGATTTTCGTCTGCCCAGCAAGCAAGCATCAAATACATTTGCGCAGAAAAGGCTTCTAAAGTGATTTGATCATTTAGAGCTTTTTGTAATGTTTTAGAAATTCTAGTTGTATTCATTTTGTTGATTTTATTTATAAATAATAAGTTGAATTTTCGAATCAAATACATCATTTACATATTAATATTTTCTAAAATATTGATGTATTCATATATTGATCTCTATTGAATATGGTTATTTTTGAGTTGATTTGATTGCCCAAAGCATGAGTAATGGTTGTAAAAATAGTCTTGCTAAACGCTTCTGATCCGTATCTAGACCAAATCCATTTCTATGATTTTTATATTGTGCCCAATTTCCAGGGAATACAGCAGCAAAAAATCCTGCAATAACTTTACCTACAAGTTCTTTCTTTTTGTCCGACACTAATATAATTGAACTACCAAGTACAATTTCTACCACTCCTGAATATACCACAGTATCATCTTTATCTAAGGGCACCCAATTAGGAACTTGAGCTTTAAACTCTTTTCTCGCAATTGTTAAATGTGTAATACCCGCTACCACTAAAAAAGCACCTAGGCTATAACGAGCTATATTTTGTTTCGTTTTCTTTTTCATAATAATATTTTATTTAGTATTTGCCGTCCAATTAAATCAAATAATCTTTCTAATTTTATGAATGTAGTTATAAAATAAGAATAGAAATTTACTTTTAATTATTTAGTTGGTCGATCAAAACCAAAAGTTTCTAAGCGACTATCTTTTTGGTTAAGAATAATATTTTTTAAAACTTGAGCTGCAACCATCGAAAAAGTAATCCCATTTCCCCCATAACCTAATGCAAATAATGTTCGGTCACCTTTTTTCCAAGGACCCATATAAGGTAAACCATCATTTGTAGAGCTAAAAGTTCCGCACCAAGCCATTTCAGTATTAAATTCAATTTCTGGATATAATCTGCTAAATTTACGTTCAAGAGTTCTAATTTTTGCTCGAAGTAAATCATCTCTTTTATCAGGATTTTGAAAATCTTCATCTTCACCACCAACTATCAATCGATTATCTTTTGTTGTTCGCATATAAAGATATGGTTCTGCTGTTTCCCATATTAAGCTACGATTTGGCCAAACCATTTTTTTATCAATGGGAGCCGAACAAATTGCGTAAGTAGATAATAAATTCATTACTTTTTTAGGTAGAAATTGACCTGCTTCAAAACCAGTAGCAACAATTACATATTTGCACGAAATAGTATGTCCATGCTCGGTCAATAGTTCGCAATAGTTCTTATTTTCGTCTATTTTTTCCACTTTTGTATGGGTAAAAATCTGTAATTGATGTTTTTCTTGATGATACTTTAATAAATTGATAGCGCCTTTATATGCATCCATCTGAGCAGAAGTATCATTTTGCAATGCTGCAATTCCGTCAATATTTTGGTAAGTTTTCAATTGCTTAGCATCTAAATACTTGACAGGCAAACCGACTTCTGTTCTTATTGTATATTCTTCATCTAACAATTTCACACCTTGCTGATTACTCGCTAATAAAACTGTAGGAACACGTGTAAAATCAGCATCAATATTAGTTTTTTTGAATATATTTTCTATAACTGTAATAGAATCCAAGCAATTAAAATAAGCATCAATAGCAATTTTTTCGGGAACAATATTTACTAATTTACTTAACGGGGTATCAATTTCATATTGTAATTGAGCAGTACTTGCTGCAGAACTTCCTGTAGAAATTGTTCGTTTATCGATAAGAGCACATTCTATACCTGCTTCACATAATTCGTGCGCAACTAAAGCTCCTGTAATGCCGGAGCCAATTATAGCAACATCTATTTTAAAATCATTTCGAAGAGGATGATATAAATCAAAAAATTCGTTTTTAACAATCCAATAAGGTAATCCAGAATGTAAATCCATAGTTGCGAACTTGTTTAAGTTGAAATTTAGTTACCTAAAAAATCAAGCCAAATTTTGATTGTTGACTTTTTTATTACAGAAATCGCTAATATTTAATAATTGGCTTAATGATTGTGATGAATATGATCATAATCTATCAGTTAGATTATTATTTATAAACCACTTAAAAATATTATTATGGCTAAATTAAAACGAAAAGATTATAAACTAAATTATATCGATTACGGTAATAAACTTGCTCAACCCGTTATTTTGATTCATGGTTGGCCGCTTAGTTTACAATCGTGGGAATATCAAATTCCTAAAATTGTAGAAGCTGGTTTTCGTTGTATTGCCTATGATCGAAAAGGTTTTGGAAAATCTTGTGCGACATGGGATCGTTACGATTATGATGCATTGGCTGAAGATTTACATGCCTTGATTGATGATTTTCAATTGGAAAATGTTGTGTTAGTAGGTTTTTCGATGGGTGGAGGAGAAGTTGTGCGTTATATTACCAATTATGGAAACAGTAATATTTCGAAAATAGCATTGATCAGTTCAATTATTCCACTCGTAAAACAAACTGATGATAACGAACACGGCGTTCCACAAAAAGACTTAGATCAGATTGTTCATCAACTTGAAACAAATCGTTTAGAATTTTTAGAAGGTTTTCATAAAGGTTTTTATAATCATGGCTTGTTAAAAAAATCTGTAAGCAAAGAACAATTAGATTTTGATTTTTCGGTTGCTTCGCATGCTTCACCTATTGCAACTTTGAGAGCTGCACGCTCTTGGATGGACACAGATTTTAGAGCTGAATGTAAAATGATAGATGTTCCAACATTAATTATTCATGGAAAAGAGGATCAAACTGTACCAATTAAAACAGCTGGAGATCAAGCTGCAAAATTGATCGCGAAATCGACTTACATTGTGTATGACGATGCGCCGCATGGATTGAATATAACTCATAAAGAACAGTTGAATATGGATTTGATTGAGTTTTTGTTAAATATCGAACATAAAAAAGAGTAGAAGATGGGAAAAGTAAATAAAACAATTGTTTCTAGTTTGGCAATTGCTGGTTTAGGAGGACTTTGCTATGCTTGGCTTAATTTTAGAAAAGTAAAAATACCAACTTATGTAGAAGGTTGTTTTAGTTTTTGATCAAAACAATAATGTTGATAATCAATCCAAACAGAATTTTGATGTAAATCATTGTGGGTACGTCATATCCTC
>NZ_DJBB01000056.1:0-22099 GCF_002429865.1 Empedobacter sp. UBA5987 | reverse complement strand
AATAGTCAAACCCATCTGAAATCTATTTACACAAAATTTTAGATAGTGTCTTATTTAACTAAAAAGGCGCCATAAAACTAATCGTATAATGATCGATGGTTTTTCCTTTCAAATCTTTCAATTCCAAAATAACTGGTACTTTATACGATTTTAGCTCGCTTTTCGGAATTTTAATGTCAATTAAACCTTGCTTCAATTCGCCTTCGTCTATCTTTATATATTTATCAGGTTCTACTAGCAATAGGGTTTTTCCACCTTTGAAACCATTCACATTTACAACTAATTTGTACGTTTCATTCGTTTTATTCATCAAACTATATTGCATCGTATTGATAATATAATCGCCTTCTACAACATAATCTTTTCCTGGAACTTGTAAAAATTTTACCTCGACATCACTTCTATTCGACATAAAAATCGTCATAGCAGAAATCATCGCAACCAAAACTAACGTAAACGTGACTAATCTTGCAGTTATTTTGAATGATTTTCCTTGTTCAATATTTTCTTCGGAAGCATATTTTATTAATCCTGTTGGCAAATTAATCTTCGTCATAATATCATCGCAAGCATCCATACAAGCTGTACAATTGATACATTCTAACTGAGAACCATTTCTGATATCGATTCCCGTAGGACAAACCGCCACACATTGACCACAATCGATACAATCTCCTTTTCCTGCAGCAACACGATCTTCACCTTTTCTGAATTTTGAACGTCCATTTGTGCTTTCACCACGTTTAAAATCATACGAAACTTGAATCGTTTTTTTGTCAATCAAAACACCTTGAAATCTCCCGTAAGGACAAACCAACGTACAAACTTGCTCACGAAACCAAGCGAAAACAAAATAAAATAAAACACTAAAAATAAATATTCCGAATAATAAACCACCATGCTCTGATGGACCTTCGGTAATCACTTTTATTAATTCATCCATTCCGATGATATACGCCAATAAGATATTCGAAAAGAAAAATGACAACATATAAAATACAATCCACTTTCCTCCTCTTTTCAGAATTTTCTCTTCGTTCCATTCTTGTTTATCTAATCGAATTTGTTTGCTTCGATCGCCTTCTATCCAATATTCAATTTTTCTGAAAACACTTTCCATAAAAATCGTTTGAGGACATAACCATCCACAAAATAATCGTCCATAAACTGTCGTAAATAAAATAATAAAAACAACACTCACAATCATTCCGAATGCCAATAAGAAAAAATCTGTGGTAAAAAAAGGATAACCGAATAAAATGAAATTTGTATTGAACACATCAAACTTAAAAATAGGATTTCCATTCGGTAATGTTATAAAAGGTAAACCAACCAATAAAATCAATAAAACCGAAGAAACAATTGTACGATAATTCGTGTATTTACCAGAAGGTTTCTTAGCATACACCCATTTTCGTGTCCCTTTTTTATCCATTGTAGCGACTTCGGATCTAAACTGTTCATTCTCTTTTTCGAACCCAAGTTGCGTTGTATCATGCTTTACATCACTCATACCATTTACTTAATATCTATGCAAATTTACCGCTACATCTACGCTAAACTTTGGCACTATTTATGGTATTTATGGTAATATTTACGGATTGATATAAATCATTAATTCATAAAAACATAGACCTACCCCCCTAAACTACCTAGTATGAGAATTTTAATTTATTTTATCACATTATGCTTTGCAAATAGTTTATATGCGCAAGAAATACATAACACAAAAAATGTCTCTCAATTAGCTATTTATCCGAGCTGCGAAGATTCTACAGACAATTATTCGGGGTGTTTTGAAAACAAACTAACAGAAGATGTTTCACAGCGATTAGCGAATATAAAATTGGATAAAATCTTAAAAGGTTCAGGAGATTATTTCGCAAAATTATTTTTTGTGATTGATGAAAACGGAAACTTCACAAATGTAACTTCCCAAGGAAATGAAACTTTAGCAAGAATTTCGACACATATTTTATACAAAATAAATCGTGAACAAGAAGAAAGTGCAACCAAAATAAAACCTGCTTTAGTAGACGGAAATCCTGTAAAAGTTAGTTTTAATATTCCAGTAAAATACAATTTAAAGTAACTACGAATAATATTGTTTTCTGAATTGTTCGGGCGTAAACTCAGTGTATTTTTTGAAGAATTTCACAAAATAAGAAGCATCCTGAAAATTGAGTAAATACGCAATTTCTGTGACCGAAATTTCTTTATTTACCAACAAACGTTTTGCTTCTAAAACAATGCGACTTCTTATTAATTCACCTGCCGAAGTAGCTAACACATCTTTGCAAAGTGCATTCAAATGATTGGGTGTGATGTACAACAATTCGGCATACTCTTTTGGTAATTTTTTGATCTTGAAATTTTGTTCAATAAGTGACTGAAAATTACGCAACAACACCGATTGATAATCATTTTTTTTGACATTTACAGCTTCCAAACTACGTTCAATATCAATGAATAAATTCATCAAATGGAAACCAATTTTTAAATTCGAGAATTGATTATTTTCTTGATTTTCATTTATCATTTCTTCAAAATAACTTGAAATTTTTTCTTGTACATCTGGCGAAATTTCAACCACATGATCTTTCACCAAAATAGATTGTAAAAATCTAAATTTCTGTAAAATGGAAGAATTAATTCCAATCCAATCGAAAAAATTATCAAAGAAATTCACGACAAATCCATCATATTCTTCCTTAAAATACCATTGATGCACTTGCCCTGGTTTCATAAAATACATTGTTCCAGATTTTGCCTCAAATTTCTCAAAATCGATCAAATGCTCGCCACTACCTTCTGTAAAATAGACCAAATGGTAATAATTATGACTGTGAACTTCCTGTAAATGTGGATTACTATCAACATAACCTCTAAAACGATCGATGGAAAATAGTTCATTACTATTTTTTTCCGTGTTCAGGTTACAGATATCATATGTAGGGAAAAGTTTTTTGGACATAATACAACGAATTACCAAGTGTAAAAATAAAGAATATTTGAAATGAAAAGTTTAACTTTAAACAAAAGAACATCAAAAATGGAATTTAAAGAAAAAAAAATTGTCTTACTTTCTTTGGATGGCGGCGGAATTAGAGGAATTATTTCATGTGTCATTTTAAAATATATCGAAGATAAATTAAAAGAAATTCATAACGAAAATGCTAAAATAGGCGATTATGTCGATTTTATTGCAGGTACAAGTACTGGTGCTTTATTCGCTTCTTTGTTATTATCTCCTTCTACCGAAAATCCAAAAAGAGCAAAACACTCGATTACAGATGCGTTGAATATTTATTTAGGCGAAGGGAAAAATATTTTCTCAAAAACATTCTGGACAATTCTCAATAATCCGTTGAGTGTGCTAAAAGATAATTTACCAACGCTTGTATTGGAGGAGCAATTAAAAATCGTTTTTGGAGATACAGAATTAAAAGATTTGATTCGTCCTTGCGTGATAGTTTCTTATGATACTGAGCATCAAAAACCAAAAATTTTCAATTCGATTGATGGAATCTCTCCTTTCCGCAATTTTTATGTAAAAGATATTTGTCGTGCTTCATCAGCTGCGCCAACTTATTTTGAACCTGCAAAAATAAAATCATTCGCTGATCAAGAATTTAGTTGCATTGATGGTGGTGTTTTTGCAAACAATCCGACTTTTGTTGGTTTTATCGAAACGCAAAAAATAAATTTTAATAAATATTTCAAAGACGAATTAAAATATAATGGAACAGCACCTTTACAAGAATTTATTATCATTTCTCTCGGAAATGGTTCGCGTGCAAAATCATATAAACACGAACATTTAACAGGAATTTCAAAATCGAAATGGGTAGATCCTTTGGTAGACATTTTTATTTCGACCGGCGTTGATATGGTTGATCAGGAAATGAGAAGTATGTTCTCTTTATTGAAACCAAAATATCAACAAAATTATTATCGATTTAATCCTGAAATTCCAGAATCTGCATTGGATTTAGGAAATGTTTCCAACAGCAATATTAAAACATTATTGGATGTTGCCAATGATTATGTCGCAAAACACAAAGAACATTTGGATGAAGTCGTTCAAAAATTAATTTTCAATCAAGTTGAAATCTCATAAAAAAAGGCTTTGAGTAAAATTTCAAAGCCTCTTCTAATTTCTATTTATTTCGAACATAAACAAATATTTCTTGTTCTCTATTCAATCCTCTATTATCCACAATACTTTCTAAACACGCGTGACAATCTGTTACAATTCCCTCTCCATTGTAATTCGTGTAACTTCCATTCTCTAGCGCAACAACATGTGGTTTCAACAAATCTGCATTCAGTTTTTTGCGTTCTCCAATCAATGTGTACACATATTCACGTCCAGTTTCGTCAGTAAAATTATCCACTTTATAAATTTGATCCAATTCTCCTTCGTGATCAATTATAACAAATAAGTAGTCTTTGTGGCTATCTTTTTCAAAAAAAATTCTTCTCATAGCTTCAATTGTTTGACTCAAATTTAATAAAAGAATATTGGTTTTACCAATGAAAATTAAAAAGTTTTAAGAGAATTTTAAAATATTATCAATCTCAAAACAGATAATATTTTACTTTTACATCAACCAAAACACAAAAATGAAAACTCTTCTAAAAATCTTGACTTTAGGATTAATTTGCCTTATTTGTGAACCAATTTTCGCGCAAATAAACGCACAATTAAAACTCGACTTCGAAAAAATTATCCGTTCAAAACATTCATTTCCTTTTAATGGAGTTGAGATCGTTTCAAAAAATGGTAAAACGATTTATGAAAAAGTACACGGATTTAAGAATTTTGAAGAGAAAATTGCACTAAATAAATCAAATCAATTTGAAATTATGTCAAATTCCAAATTGTTTACGTCAGTTTTAATTTTGAAAGAAGTCGAAAAAGGCAAAATAAATTTGCAACAATCGATTAAAACATATTTACCAGAAATCACTTAATCGTGGGCAGATTCTGTTACTGTACATCAATTGCTTAATCATACACATGGAATCCAAGATATAACAAAACCTTTGTTGTTCAAACCTGGAACAGAGTTTAAATATGGAAATTATACGAATGTACTTTAAGGCAAAATCTTGACTAATGTTACCAATAAAACATTCCGAAAATTGGCAACAAATCTGTTCAAAGAAATTGGTTTGAAAGAAACTTTTGTGTATTCCGAAATCAAAAGTTAGTTTGATTGTATTGCAAAATATAATGCCAGATACTTAGGAAGATTATTATTTCTACGAAAAACAATTCAAAAATAGTTTACAGAAAAGCAATTTAAATGATTAAAATATGAGCAAACCATTTATAAAAACTACATTTTTGGTATTATCCTTGTAGAAAATTTGTATCTTAATTCCAATAAAACAAATAAAATCTAACCAATTGAAATTCAACTTAAAAAAAGTATTAAAATATTTTTCCATCACACTCTTGTCAATAATTCTATTGTTGACCATTGCAATTTTTAGTTTACAGTTACCTGCTGTACAAAATTTTGTAAAAAATAAATTAGTCAATTACCTCGAAAATAAAATACATACAAAAGTACAATTAGACCGTGTTTATGTCGATTTTCCAAATAGTTTGGTGATGGAAAATCTCTACTTACAAGGACAAGATGTTGACACGCTTTTATCGGTCAAAAAGTTTGATGTTGGTTTAGATATTTGGCAATTGACCAAAAGTAAAGCAGATATAAAATCTATTGATTTAAGTGGCGTTCATGCAAATGTTATCCGTAAACCAGATGGAAAATTCAATTTCGATTATATTATCAATGCTTTTGTAACAGACGAAAAAGACGAAAGTCCTTCAAAGCCATTTATCATTTCGTTAGATAAAATAAAACTGAATGATATTAATGTTTCGTTCAATGATCAGCAAGCGGCAAATAACATCAAACTTCATCTAAATTCGTTTGATACGCGTGTCAAAAAATTCGATTTAGAACAAAATTCGTATGGAATTAGCGATATCAATTTAGACGGTTTAAAGCTAAAATTGAAACAAGATATTGTAAAAGAAGTTGCGAAAAAAGTAGAAGAAAAAGTCGATTCTTTGAATGATCAAAAGCCAATGAAAATTGAATTGAACGGATTTAATTTAACCAATTTTGATATCGATTATGGCGATGATATTTCTGGAATGTTTGCTAAAGTCAAATTCAAAGATTTCAAAACGCGTGTTAAAAAACTTGATTTACAACAAAATTCTTATGCGGTTGATGATATTTTAGTGAATGGTTTGTTGGTTGATTTTAATCAAAAAATGGTTAATAAAATCCAAGAAAATAATGTGGATAAAATTGATCCAACTGCAAAACAAACTCCATTGCAAATTGGGTTGAGTAAGATTAATTTGAATGATATCAAAGTTAATTATGGTGACGAAAATTCGAAAACTTTTGCCAAAATTAACCTAAACGAATTTGAAACGAAAGTCAATAAACTTGATCTTGAAAATTCAATTTTCGACATCGAAAATATTTTGTTGAAAGACGCTGATATCGAAGCGAATTTATTCCTTTCTTCAAAGAATTCTACTTCGAATTCGTCTACTTCTTCAACCCCAATGAATTTGGTTTTGAACGAAACGAAATTTGAAAATGTAAAAGTAAAATACAACAATACTGCTGAACGTCGAACTGCACAAGGAATGGATTTTAATCATTTGGATTTTTCTAAATTAAATCTTGATTTGCGCGATTTCGAAATGAAAAATAACACATTTGCTGGACAAGTAAAAAGTGCTGAAATAAAAGAATCAAGAGGATTGAATATTCAGAAATTGACAACAAATTTCTTGTACGCAAACACACAAGCGTATCTGAAAAACCTCTATTTACAAACACCAAAAACTGTTCTTCGTGACGAAGTTATTTTGCACTACAATACGATTAATGAGTTAACTTCTCATCCAGAAAATGTTTTGGTTAATGCGAATATCAAAAACTCAAAAATTGGTTTGGCAGATATTTTAAATCTTGCTCCAACGCTTAGAAATACGACGCCTTTCGACAAATATCCAAACGCCATTCTGAGTGTTAACACCAATGTAAAAGGAAAAGTAAACGATTTATTGATTAATAATCTCCAAGTTTCTGGTTTAGATGATTTGCAACTTTCGGCTTCTGGAAGAGTGAAAAATGCGATGAATCCAAAGAATTTATTTTATGATTTGAACATCAAAAACTTCTCAACATCTTCTAAAACGATATACAATTTAATTCCGAAAAATACTATTCCAACTAACATTAGAATTCCTTCAAAGCTTTCTGTCAAAGGAAAAGCGAAAGGAACAACCGAAATCATCAATACACAATTGGCAATAAATTCTACGTTGGGAAATGCGAAAATTGATGCAATTGTGGACATGCAAAAAAAGGATGCCGAGAAATATAATGTCAAAGCAGACCTACAAAATTTGGATATTGGAACGCTTATTAGCAACAAGGATTTAGGCAAAATAACAGGAAAAATTAATGCTATTGGAACAAGTTTCAACCCAGAAAAAATGGTTACAAAACTTTCAGGAACCGTTTCATCAGCTTATTACAATAAATATACTTATCAAAATATTACACTCGATGCAAAAGTGAATCATGGAGTATTTGATGCACATATTTTATCAAAAGATCCAAACGCGAATCTTAATTTGACGGCTTCTGGTGTGTACAAAAAGGATTTATCTGATGTAAAATTGAACGGAAATATTGTCAAATTAGATGTTCAAAAACTTGGTTTTTACAACGAACCGATGATTGTTGCAGGAGAAATTGATGCCAATTTCGCTGATTTAAATCCAGATTATTTAAATGGTTCTTTATATCTAAAAAACTTTGCATTATCCAATACAAAAGATATTTTTCCAATGCAAGAAGTAAGCTTGATTGCGACTTCAACTGCTGATTCAAATCAAATTAGTTTGACTTCACAATTGGCCGATTTGGATATGAAAGGAAAATTTAAATTGACACAAATTTTTGGTTCGATAACTTCAACAATTAACCAATATTATGAATTTCAGAAACCAAATAAAGACGAAAAAATAGAACCTCATCAATTCTTTACTTTGAATGCAAAAATTAAAGATGATGAGTTGATTCGAAGATTTGTTCCCGATTTGAAAAGCTTCGAAACCATAACACTTGACGCAACTTATAATGCCGATTCAAAACAAATCAATGTTGATGGAAAAATTCCGAATTTAACGTACGGAACAAATACGATTAACAATGGATTGATAAAACTATCCAACCAAGATGAATCCTTGTTGTATTCGTTGAATGTGGATGCATTAAAAAGTGAAAGTTTTCAATTACAAAAAATTGATTTGAATGGTGATATTACAAATAATGTGATCAATTATAACGTTTCGACAAAGGATGCGAAAGATGCAACACAATTTTTGGTGGCTGGAAATCTAAAAACGCTAAACGATATCACGGAAATTAGTCTTAATCCGAATGGATTGGTCTTAAACTACGATCAATGGCAAGTTGGTGAAGGAAATTTAATTCAGTTGAGAAAAGATGGAATTGTGGCGAATAATTTCAGTTTGATGAACAATGGAAGTCAAATTTTATTGCAATCTGAATCGGAAAAAGGAACAAGTCCGCTGAATATTACCATCAAAGATTTCAAAATTGAAACCATTGCAGAAATCATTAAAAAAGATGATTTACCTGCCGAAGGAATAATCAATGGAACAGCTCAAATTAGAGATTTAAACAAAGAAATGACCTTCAATGCTGATTTGACCGTTTCAGATTTAAAAGCTTTCGGAAATCCTATTGGAAATATTATAGCAAAAGTACAAAACACTTCTCCAACCATGATTAACGCTGATATTACCTTAGATGGAAACAGCAACAACATGAAGATTTTTGGAGATTATAATACCAAAGAAAGTGCGCTTGATTTAGCTTTAGATATCAATCGATTAGAAATGAAATCAGTGCAAGGATTTACAATGAATCGAATCAAAGATACAGAAGGTTATATTTCTGGAAATCTAAAAATCGTTGGAACAATGGATAAACCGAGCATTTTAGGTCAAGTCAAATTTAATCAAGTTGGTTTAACGATTGCTGAAACAGGAAGTAATTTCAGAAAAATTGATGACGCAATTGATTTCACGAACAAAGGAATTGAGTTCAATCGATTCAAAATTAATGACAACGATGGCAATTCATTAACGATAAGAGGAGAAATTTTAACGGAAACTTACCGTGACTTCGCCTTCAATTTAACAGCAAATGGACGAGATTTCAATGTCGTAAATTCAGAAAAATCGAACGATGCGATTATGTATGGAAAGTTAGCTGTCAATGCAAACTTAACGATTGAAGGTGATTTAGATTTACCGAAAGTAAACGGAAGTTTAACAGTAACTGATGACACGAATTTTACATTTGTTTTACCTCAATCCTCGCCTTCTTTACAAGAGCGCGAAGGAATTGTCGAGTTCATCGATCAAGATCAAGTGGCACTTCAAGAAACAATTAAAACAGATGAATTAATAGCCGAATCTAAAATAAAAGGCTTGGATGTAAGTGTAAATATTGAAATTAGCAAAGAAGCTAAAACATCTATTATCATCGACAAAGCCAACGGAGATTTTGTCGAAATACAAGGTGATGCCGAATTAACAGGCGGAATGGATCCTTCAGGAAAAATGACGTTGGTTGGCGTTTATCAAGTAGAAAAAGGTGCGTACGAACTTTCGGTGAGCTTATTAAAACGTCGTTTTGATATTCAGAAAGGAAGTACCATTACATGGACTGGTGAGCCAACTACAGCCAATTTAGACATTACGGCGATTTACAAAACAAAAGCCGCTCCTATTGATTTAATCGAACAACAAATTTCGGGCTATTCTTCTTCTGAAATGAACATGTACAAACAACGAATTCCGTTCAATACCGAGTTAATTTTGAAAGGTGAATTATTAAAACCTGATATTAAATTCAATATTTCAATGGATAAAGACAATCCTTCCATTGCAACTGCGGTGATCGAAAATACACAATCGAAATTGGATCAGTTGAAAAATGATGAAGCCGAAATGAACAAACAAGTGTTTGCATTATTGTTACTGAATCGTTTTATTGGCGAAAATCCATTCGAAAGTAAAACAAGTGTTTCAGCAGAAACAATGGCGTTAGAAAGTGTGAGTAATATTTTGTCGCAACAGTTGAATAATTTGGCGGATGATTTAATCCAAGGAATTGATATCGATTTGGGATTAGATACACAAGACGATTATTCTTCGGGATCTAAAAATACACGAACAGACCTGAATGTTGCAGTAAGCAAACGATTGCTAAATGACCGATTGAAAGTTTCGGTTGGAAGTAATTTTGGTTTAGATGGTGATGCGCGAGAAAATGAAAACATGACTAATATTGCGGGTGATATTACAATTGATTATAGTTTATCGCGTGATGGTAGATACATGTTGAGAGCTTATCGAAAAGATGAATACCAAGTCGCATTACAAGGACAAATTGTAGAAACAGGCGTTGGATTTATCATCACATTAGATTATGACAAATTCAAAGAGATTTTCGAGAAAAGAAGAAAAAATAGAACGAACAGAGCAAATAGAAATACACAAAATCAAGAAGTGAAACCATGAAAAAATCAATTTTAACCTATATCAAATTTATAACTTGTTCAATTTCTATTTTAGGTATTTCTTCTTGTAGCAATACACGTTTTCTGAAAGAAGGTGAAATGCTTTACACGGGCTCTAAATTAACAATAGAAGGCGATTCGTTGAGTAAAACTGATAAAGCTGAATTAAAAGATAATCTCGAAAAAAATATTATTCCAAAACCTAATTCGAGCTTTTTGGGACTTCGCCCTCGCTTGTACATTTACAACATCACAAGTGAACCGAAAAAACAAAAAGGATTGAAATATTGGTTAAAATATAAAGTAGGACAAAAACCTGTTTTATTGGGTGATGTAGACATCGAATTCAATAAAAAAATTCTGGTTAATTATTCAGAAAACAAAGGATATTTCAATGCCAAAGCACAAGATGATACAATAGGTAAAAACAAAAAAGCGGAAGTACATTATGTCTTGCAAACGCGCAAACGTTATTACATCAACCAAGTTAATTTCCCAAAAGATACCACTTTAGCCGTCAACAAAGAAATTAAAAAAACGCAAGCAAATACCTTACTGAAAGATAAACAACCTTTCGATTTGGATGTGATCAAAGCTGAACGAGAACGAATAGATGATCGTTTGAAAGAAAATGGTTACTATTATTTTCATCCCGATAACATCATTGTTCAAGCGGATAGTACAGTTACGAATAAGCAAGATGTCGAACTTTTTGTAAAGTTAAAAGATAAGACACCAGAGCAAGCCAAACAACAATATAGCATTGATAAAGTAATTGTTTTCCCTGATTATAACATTCGAGAAGCGCGAAAAGGAATCTATAAAATGCCCATGAACAACGATTCGTTATCGAAATATGAGCAAAATGGATTTTACATGGTCGATTCTAAAAAGATTTTCAAACCAAAAGTTTTTGATCGTGTCTTATATTTTAAAACGGGAGATATTTACAACCGAGCAGATCATAATTTAACCCTTAATCGATTAATTAATTTGGGGGTATTCAAATTTGTGAAAAATGATTTCGTGATTTCTGATTCGGTTAACCATAAATTTGATGTGTATTATACCTTAACACCACGTGAATTTCAGTCGTTGAGATTAGAAGTTTTAGGACGAACAAATTCGGCGAATTACGGCGGTGGTGAATTAAATTTAAACTGGACACATCGAAATATTTTCAAAGGTGCAGAACAGCTTAAAATGGCTTTATATGGAGCATTTGATATGCAATTGGGCGGACAAAAAGATGCTAATAATATTTTTAGAGCTGGTTTCAATACGCAGCTTTCTATTCCAAGAATTGTTGCGCCTTTCAAATTTCACTCATCGAGTGCGTTTGTACCGAGAACCAATATTGAGATTGGTTACGAATATCAAAACAGATCGAAATTATATACGCTTCATAACTTCAATACTTCTTTTGGTTACGTTTGGAAAGAGAATGCGCAAAAAGAACATAATTTAAAGATTTTTAGTGCAACTTTATTGTTTCCAGAAAAAGTGACAGATGAATACAACAGCAAGATTTACGATTCAATTGGAAATATCATCAACCCAAGTTTGAAACGCGTTGTCGACAAACAATTAATTTTTGGACCACAATATTCGTATACGTATACCACAACAATGTTACCTCGAAAAAGCACATTCTATTACCGAGGTTTAGTTGATTTGGCTGGAAATTTAACAGGTTTAATCACAGGTGCGAATGCGAAAAAAGACAAGGAAAAAGAAATTTTCAAAATACCATTTAGTCAATATGCAAAAATGGAACATGACTTCCGTTTTTACCATAAATTCTCGGAAAAATCATCAATAGCCACACGATTCATTGGCGGAATAGCCTATCCGTACGGAAACTCTGAATTTGTTCCCTATTCCAAACAATTTTTTGTAGGAGGAAGTAACAGTATTCGTGCATTTAGAGCCCGAACATTAGGGCCAGGTAGATATGATCCGCGCAATCAAAATGCAAATTTCTTTTTTGATCAATCAGGTGATATTAAATTGGAACTAAATGCAGAATTTAGACAGAAATTATTCAGTTTTCTTAACCTTGCGTTATTTGTTGATGCAGGAAACATTTGGTTAATCAACGAAGATGAAACACGTCCAGGTGCAAAATTCTCAAAAGATTTTGTGAGCGAAATAGCAGTTGGAGCTGGTTTAGGATTACGTCTTGATTTTAATATTTTAATATTAAGATTAGATTTAGCAACTCCACTTCGAGTGCCTTATTACGATAAGAATGACCGTTGGACATTTGATAAAATAGATTTTGGAGACAAAGCATGGCGAAAAGACAACTTGATTTTAAATATCGCGATTGGATATCCGTTCTAAGCAAAGCGTTAAGCGTTAAGCGTTAAGCAAAAATAAAAAAACCGGATTCTAAATTAGAATCCGGTTTTTATTTAATGATATATTTATTTCAAATCAAAACGATCAGCATTCATCACTTTATTCCAAGCTGCCACGAAATCATTTACAAATTTATCTTGCGCATCTGCTTGTGCATAAACTTCTGCTACGGCACGTAATTCAGAATTTGAACCAAATACTAAGTCTGCACGAGTTCCTGTCCATTTAGGTGCTCCTGTTTTACGATCAGATCCCATGTAGATTTCTTTCGTTTCATCTGTCGCTTTCCAAACAGTACCCATATCCAATAAATTCACAAAGAAATCATTTGTCAATTGACCTGGACGATCAGTGAAAATACCATGTTTCGAACCATCATAATTCGCATTCATCGCACGCATTCCACCAACTAAAACTGTCAATTCTGGTGCAGTCAACGTTAACAATTGTGCTTTATCAATCACCAATTCTTCTGTCGAAACAGATCTTCTTGTATTTTTTCGGTAATTTCTCACACCATCTGCAAGTGGTTCTAAATATGCTACAGATTCTACTTCGGTTTGTTCTTGAGTTGCATCTCCACGACCTGCTGTAAACGGAACAGTAATTGTTTTTCCTGCGTCTTTTGCTGCTTTTTCAATCGCTGCATTTCCTCCTAAAACAATTAGATCTGCAATCGAAACTTGTTTTGAAGAATTAACTGAATTAAATTCTTGTTGAATATTTTCTAAAGTTGTCAAAACCTTATTCAATTGAATTGGATTGTTCGCTTCCCAATTTTTCATTGGTTCCAAACGAATACGCGCACCATTCGCTCCTCCACGTTTATCCGATCCACGGAAAGACGAAGCAGATGCCCATGCTGTAGAAACTAATTCTGAAACAGATAATCCTGAAGTTAAAATTTTCGCTTTCAAATCAGCAATATCAGCCTCATCAATTAATTCATGCGTAACAGCCGGAATCGGATCTTGCCAAATAAAAACTTCTTTTGGCACATCTGCACCCAAATAACGAGAAATTGGTCCCATATCACGGTGCGTCAACTTGAACCATGCTTTACGGAAAGCATCTTCAAATTCTTGTGGATGTTCTAAGAAACGACGTCCAATTTTTTCATATGCTGGATCCGTACGTAACGCAATATCCGAAGTCAACATCGTTGGTCTTAATTTTTTTGAAGCATCATGCGCATGTGGAATAATTTCGCCTACATCTTTTGCTACCCATTGATGAGCACCTGCAGGAGACTTTGTCAATTCCCATTCGAAACCAAATAAATAACTTAAAAATAAGTTTGACCATTCTGTTGGTTTACTTGTCCAAGTTACTTCAATACCAGATGTAATGGTATCACCTGCATTTCCTGTTCCGTACGAGTTTTTCCAACCCAAACCTTGCATTTCCAAACCTGCAGCTTCTGGCTCTGGTCCAACATGATCTGCAGAAGCAGCACCATGTGTTTTTCCGAATGTATGCCCACCAGCAATTAAAGCCAATGTTTCTTCATCATTCATCGCCATACGCGCAAACGTATCACGAATATCGCGTGCAGAAGCTAATGGATCTGGATTACCATCTGGTCCTTCTGGATTCACGTAAATTAATCCCATTTGTACCGCAGCCAACGGATTTTCTAAATCGCGATCACCAGAATAACGGCTATTTGCACCACCACTCTCTTCTAACCATATTTTTTCAGAACCCCAATAAACATCCATATTTGGTTCCCAAACATCAGCACGACCACCAGCAAAACCTAACGTTTTGAATCCCATCGACTCTAATGCTACATTTCCTGTTAAGATAATTAAATCTGCCCACGAAATTTTATTACCATATTTTTGTTTGATAGGCCAAATTAAACGACGCGCTTTGTCCAACGAAACGTTGTCTGGCCATGAGTTAAGCGGCGCAAAACGTTGCTGTCCTTCACCTGCTCCACCACGACCATCTTGTACACGATAAGTACCCGCACTATGCCACGCCATACGAATGAAAAATGGACCATAATGCCCAAAATCTGCTGGCCACCAATCTTGAGAATCAGTCATCAAAGCTTTTAAATCAGCTTTAACAGCTTCTAAATCTAATTTTTTAAATTCTTCGGCGTAATTAAAATCTTCTCCCATCGGATTCGATTTATTTGAATGTTGACGTAAAATATCAACTTTTAATTGATTTGGCCACCAATCTTGATTTTGTGTTCCTTCTCCTGCAACGGGTTTTGACATTGTACCATTGTGGAAAGGGCATTTTGAAATATCACCTCCTTGATTCTCCATGAATACTATTTTTTTATGTTTAATAATTTTTGTTTTGTAAATATCATAAATATAGTAATTTGTCTTATCAATTAAAAATCAAATTGTTTTATCAATCAATCAATTTATTTTATATAGAATGTAAATTAAATAGTTATTAATTATATTATAAAAATTGATTCGTTTATTTTTAATGAGTAAAGAGATTTCGAGAATCCTCTAGCTTTTAAGTTTATATCTGTATCAAGATAAAACTACATTTCACATAATATCAATGCATAGAAATTTTCAATCTTAACTTCAATATATCTTAACATCGTAAAATTATTATAGTCAAAAAAATGTTTATACATTTGTAACAATGAAATTTATAATTCTCATAATTGCATTATATGTTAATGTTCTATCATTTGTGCCATGTCAAGACACAAATACTAATAGAACGCAAGTTTCTATGGTGCATAGTGAGAAAGATAATTCAGATCATAAAGATCAATGTAGTCCTTTGTGCGTTTGTAATTGTTGTCAAATTACAATTTCATCAATGAAATTTACACGATTACTAAAAACTCCTAAAGTTTTTGAACCAAATACTTCCAAGAAAATACAATTCAAAAAGAATACAATTCAAAACCAATTGTATGCCGATATCTGGCAACCTCCTAAAATAAATATTGCTTAACGAGACGATTTCTTTTTTCGTCTACACATTGATTTCAATTGATATAAAATTGAAGTCAACACTTTTCTGTGCTCATTTATTTTGATAATAAGTGGGTAATGTTAATACAATTAATCAAATTATCTGTGTTAGATAAAATCATAAAATTTAGTATCCAAAACAAAATTGTTATTGGAATTATGACTGTATTGTGGATTATCTGGGGCGTATGGAGCGCAACAAAATTGCCAATAGATGCGGTACCCGATATTACCAACAATCAAGTCCAAATTATTACGGTCAGCCCTACTCTAGCTGGTCAAGAAGTAGAACAATTGGTCACTTTTCCAATTGAGCAAAGTATTGCGAATATTCCTGATATCGAAGAAACAAGAAGTATTTCTCGTTTTGGTTTATCTGTGATTACGGTAGTGTTTAAAGAAGATGTAGATATTTATTTTGCGCGTCAATTAGTCAACGAAAAATTAAAAGAAGCACAAGAAGACATTCCGCAAGGTGTTGGCATTCCCGAATTATCACCTGTGAGTACTGGTCTTGGAGAAGTCTATCAATATATTTTACATCCTAAAAAGGGAAGTGAGAAAAAATACAATTCAAAACAATTGCGCGAAATGCAAGATTGGATTGTTCGTAGACAATTAAACGGAACGCCTGGTGTTGCTGAGATCAATAGTTTCGGTGGAGAATTGAAGGAATACGAAGTTGCTTTAGATCCGAATAGATTGCGCGCAATGGGAATTAGTGTATCGGATATTTTTGATGCCTTAGAAAAAAATAATCAAAATACTGGAGGAGCTTACATCGATAAGAAGCCAAATGCTTACTTTATTCGAGGAATTGGAATGGTAACTTCTTTAGATGATGTAAAATTAATTCCTATAAAAAATGCGACGGGAACTGTTCCTATTTTTATAAAAGATGTAGCTGATGTAAGACTAGGACATGCCATACGATACGGAGCAATGACTTACAATGGTGAAGTAGATGCTGTTGGTGGTGTTGTGATGATGTTAAAAGGTGCGAATTCTAATGAAGTAGTTAATCTAATTAAAGAAAAAATACCAACAATTCAAAAATCGTTACCAGATGATATCGTCATCGAGCCTTTCCTTGATCGAACGAATTTAGTAAATCGTGCAATTAAAACAGTAGAAAAAAATCTGATCGAAGGTGCATTAATTGTCATTTTTGTATTGGTTATTTTTCTTGGTAATCTAAGAGCTGGTTTAATCGTTGCATCTGCCATTCCTCTATCCTTATTATTTGCATTAGGAATGATGAATGTTTTTGGTGTGAGTGCGAATTTAATGAGTTTAGGAGCTATTGATTTTGGATTGATAGTCGATGGAGCAGTTATTATTGTAGAAGCGACTTTACATCATCTAGGGCTTAGAAAATCAACGCATCGATTAACCCAAAAAGAAATGGATGAAGAGGTTTTTCTTTCAGCTTCAAAAATTAGAAATTCAGCCGCATTCGGGGAAATCATCATACTTATTGTCTACATTCCTATTCTTACTTTGGTTGGTGTAGAAGGAAAAATGTTTACACCAATGGCTAAAACAGTTGGCTTTGCAATTCTAGGCGCATTGATTCTTTCGTTAACGTACATCCCAATGATGAGTGCTTTATTTTTATCAAAAAAGCCTACTCTCAAAGCTTCTTTTTCAGATAAAATGATGGTGAAAATCCATAAAGTTTATGAACCATTATTAGAAAAAGCAATCCGAATCAAATATTGGTTAGTTGGTATTACTGTTGCAATTTTTGCAGTATCAATTATTCAATTCAGAAATATGGGTGGCGAATTTATTCCACAATTACAAGAAGGTGATTTTGCTTTTCACTGTATTTTACCACAAGGAAGTTCCTTAACCCAAAGTTTAGAAACATCCATGCAAGCTTCTCGAATTTTAAAAGAATTTGATGAAGTAAAAATGGTCGTTGGTAAAACAGGTTCCGCTGAGGTTCCTACAGATCCTATGCCTCCTGAAGCAACAGATATGATTGTGGTTCTAAAACCAAAGGACGAATGGAAACGTAACATTTCTTATGAAGAATTAGGTGATGAAATGATGGAAAAACTAGAGGTTATTCCTGGTGTATTCTTTGAAAAAAATCAACCAATCCAAATGCGTTTTAATGAATTGATGACAGGAATTCGACAAGATGTAGCTGTCAAAATTTTTGGCGAAAATTTAGATTCTCTCTCTTATTATGCAGATAAAACCTCAAAAGCAATTCAATCTGTTGAAGGTGTTACAGCGCCACAAGTGGAACGCGTAAGTGGTTTGCCTCAGATTAATGTTGAATATGACCGAATCCGAATGGCAAATTATGGATTAAACATTCAAGATGTAAATGATATGTTGAGTACAGCATTTGCTGGAAAAACAGCTGGACAAGTTTTCGAGAATGAACGACGCTTTGATTTGGTTGTTCGATTGGATAGTGCGCATCGAAAAAGCATTGATGACATTAACAATTTAATGATTCCTACAAGTTCTGGTAATCAAATTCCGATCTCTCAGGTGGCAAATGTGAGTTATAAATTAGGCGCTTCACAAATTAGTCGCGAAGAAGGAAAACGAAGAATTGTAATTGGTTTCAACGTAAAAGATCGCGATGTACAATCGGTTGTAAAAGATATTCAGACAAAATTAGACAATGAAATCAAATTACCTTCTGGCTATTATTTCACCTATGGAGGGCAGTTCGAAAATCTGCAAGCAGCTAGTCAACGTTTGATGATTGCTGTACCAATCTCCTTATTATTAATTTTTATGTTATTGTATTTCACATTTCATTCATTCAAACAAGCAGCATTAATTTTCACAGCAATTCCAATGAGTGCAATCGGAGGTATTTTTGCATTAATTATTCGCGATATGCCATTTAGTATTAGTGCCGGAATTGGTTTTATTGCTTTGTTCGGAGTAGCTGTTTTAAACGGGATTGTTTTAATTGGAACATTCAATCAATTAGAAAAAGAAGGAGAAAAAAATATTCTAAAACGAATAATGGAAGGAACCAATATCCGATTACGACCAGTATTAATGACAGCAACAGTTGCATCGTTAGGATTTTTACCGATGGCAATTTCCACAGGCGCAGGTGCCGAGGTTCAAAAACCTTTAGCAACAGTTGTCATTGGAGGATTAATCACAGCTACTTTTTTAACCTTATTTGTATTACCAATGTTATATTTAATATTTAATTCAAAACTTCCGAAAATAAAATTGAATTCAAAAAATTCACTTCCATTCCTTGTCATCGGAATGTTTTTGATGGGACAATCTATTCAAGCGCAAACTCGTTCAATTAATATTCAAGAAGCTCAACAAATTGCAATTGAAAATAATCCATTAATCAAAGCAAATGAACGAAGTATTTCATCAAGTGAAGCTTTAAAAGGAACCGCAAATGAATTACCAAAATTAAATGTGGAAGCACAACTTGGGCAATATGCGAGTCCAAAATTTGATTATGGTTTATCTATTTCTCAAAGTATTCCATTTCCAACGATTTTTAAACACCGAAAGGCAGTGTTAGAATCAGAAGTGAATAACAAGAAGATACAAAAGGAAGTGACAACAAACGAATTGTTGAAACAAGTGAGAACCTATTTCTATCAGATCGAATATTTAGAATATAACCATGATCAACTCGAACAATTAAATAAACTTTATTTAGAATTTATTCGAATTGCTTCGGTTCGATTTAATGCAGGTGATATTAAGAAAATCGAAATTAATACAGCAGAAACACAACAAGGAGAAATCAATTTGTTGCTGAAACAAAACAAAGTGTATTTAGCAAATGCGTACAAAAATCTAAACGTATTATTGAATACCGAAGAGAATTTTACAATTACCAAAGAGACAAATTATATTCCATTAAAATTGAGTGGAATTTTAGACGGTTCTACAATTGATAATAATCCTACTCTCAAAGCTTTTTACCAACAGATGGAAATTACAGAACGAAACAAAGAAGTCGTAAAAGCCGAAGGTTTACCAGAATTTTCACTTGGTGTAAACAGTTTATCGATGATTGGAATGCACGAAAAAAATGGAGTACAAAGGTATTACAATGGCCTTGATCGTTTTACTTCTGTAAACCTTGGTGTTGCAATTCCATTAACGTTTGGTGCTACAAAGGCAAAAATCAAAGCTTTGGAATATGATAAACAAGCCATTCAAGAAACAGCCAATTTTCAAAAACAACAGTTAACGATTCAACTTGATAATTCAATTAATCAATATCAACAAGATTGGGAACAATATGAGTATTATGTAAACCAAGCCATTCCAAATGCAGAAAAAATTGTAAAAGCAGCTCAATTGGGTTATAAAACTGGTGAAATTTCGTATGTCGAATATCTTTTTGCCTTACAAACCGCAACGGATATTCAATTAAAATATCTTGAATCGATACAACAAGTCAATCAAACTGTTGTCAATATTAATTCTATCATCAATCAATAAAATGAAAAAAATAAAGATCATTATCTATAGCGTGTTAGCCATATTATTTCTAAGTAGTTGTACCAAAGAAACAAAAACGGAACAACCAATCGAGGAAAAAAAAGCTGAGCACGAAGAAGCGCCACAAACAGTTGCTACGCTAACAGAAGAACAAATGAAGGCTGTTGGTGTAAAACTGGGAACTATTGAAGTAAAGGAGCTAACGGCTATGATTAAAGCAAATGGACTTTTGAATGTTCCGAATAGCAATATGGCAAGTGTTGCATCTATGTTTGGTGGAGTAATACAAACATTGCCAATTCAGGAAGGTTCGTATGTCAAAAAAGGACAAGTAATTGCGACAATTTCAAACCCAGAATTTATTCTAACACAAGAGCAATACTTAACTGTTTTGAGTCGAATTACCTATGCAGAGCAAGAATTTAGACGACAAAAAGAATTGTTTGATAACGATGCTGGTGCAAAAAAGAATCTTCAGAACTCTTCTGCCGAATTGAAAACATTACGTTCTCAAAAAGCATCTTTATCTCGTCAACTTCAAATGATGGGAATTAATCCTTCTAAAGTAACCAATGCAAATTTGAGAAATGGAATGGTAATTACAGCACCAATTAGTGGAACAGTAAGTAAAATTATTGCGCAAATAGGAAGTTATGTAGATGTCTCATCTCCCGTCGCTGAAATCATTGATAATAGTTCTATTCACTTAGATTTGCAAGTTTTCGAGAAAGATTTACCTAAAATGAAAGTTGGTCAAGTCATTCAATTTGAATTAACAAACAATCCAGGAAACAGTTACGAAGCAGTCGTGTACAGTATTGGTTCTTCTTTCGAAAATGAAAGTAAAACCATTGCAGTACATAGCAAAGTACGAGGAAATAAATCTGGATTGATAAATGGAATGAATATTACAGGAGCCGTAAGCTTAAGTAATTCCTCTACACCTGCTGTTCCCAATGAAGCAATTGTAGAAGCGGATGGTAAATTTTACATCTTTGTCAAAACAAACAAAAAAGTAGAAGAGCATACAGACGAAGAAAGTAAAGATCCGAACGAAAAGAACAAAGAACATAAAAATGAAAAATTGATGAACTTTGAAAAAATCGAAGTTGTAAAAGGTTCTTCAGATATGGGTTACACAGCTATTACAACCGTAAATGAAATTGATCCAACTACACAGATTGTTGTAAAAGGAGCCTTTTTCGTTAATGCTAAATTAAGTAATTCCGGAGATCACGGACATTAAAACAATTCAAATACACTCCCCTAACTAACTTCCACTAAAAAGTCCGATAGACAATATGTTTATTGGACTTTTTAGTAGTTGTAATAAATAAGTAACTATTTAATTCGTAATTCAAAAATCTCAAATACTTTTTAATAATTCGTTATCATCGTCTAATTCTTCGATACAACGTTTTACAAACGTCACTCAGACTGACGCGATACTGAGAAGCTGAAATAAATTCAACTTGACGAATCGTTGTCATTTAAAAAAATATTTGAAATAAAGAATTTGAGATTAAGAGGAGGAGCCATGGTATGGCTCAGGTATTCCTTTTCTTTTATGTCACTTTTTTTCGTCAAAAAAACTAACGAAAAAAGACTTGGCCGTAAACCTCTCTACTAAA
>NZ_DJBB01000004.1:0-5629 GCF_002429865.1 Empedobacter sp. UBA5987 | reverse complement strand
TGTGCAACAAGCACATTGTATTGGCAAAATGTGGGGTTAAATGTATAATAGAAGGATTTTTAATATTTATGCGCCGCTGCTTTTATCTCATATTTATTTATTGGATTAGATAAACTTATGTTTCATGTTATTTTTCAATTTAGTATGTTGTTTGTAAGACTTTTTACGTTATATTAAATTTAATATGAAGATTTTATTAATTATAATTCCAATATTTTCTTTTGGTCAAATTTCTCCAGAACTTAAAGTTTTTGTGGATAGTTTATCTATTGTTGATAGATACGAAAGTTCAAATATAGGCTATGGGGGAACAAATAGTAAAGTCTACGATTTATTTTTTGAAGCATCAAAAATAGCAACTGATAAGGAGGTAGAATACTTAGCTATAAATGGAAAAACAATTGTAAAAGCATATTTTTCTACGGAAGCAGTTGATAGAAAGTTACAATCATTAAATGACATTTTTAAATATCAGTTAGAAAACAATGAAGAGTTTGATAGGATTTATGGGTGTTTAGGAGGTAAAGAAGACTTGGTTTCTAAAATGTATTCTTCGGTTGTGAATTATACGTTAAACAGTACGTTATTAGAGCTTTATGGAGAGGAAACGAAATGGACTGAAAAAGAAGCATTTAAAAAATTAAGAGAATTTAATAATGTTATTAAGAATTCAGAATATTCAACGGATAAGCTTTTATCATATATTATTATTTACGATAAGAAAAATTTAAAAAAGAATTGTAAAAACATTCTTCCAATGATAAAGAATAAAGAATCAAAAGAGATACAATATGTATTGGATATCTGTAATAAATAAGGTTTACATTATATTTTATCATCAAAACCCAAAGTCAGTTTTTATAAATCACAAACTGGAAGTCCACTTCGAACCAAAGGTTACATTTCCTTCTTGAAGTACGATATCTGAATGTAAAAATTTGGCTGCATCTGCTGACTTTTTCACTTTAACGCTGCTTCGTTCCATCATCTCATTTTCGTATGGCTGTAAAACTTCTTCACGTAGATTGACTTGTTTATTTTGCGCATGATAAGCTGAGGTTATTTTTTGTGCCAAAAACAAAGCATCTAACAAAGCCTGATTGGCACCTTGCCCTTTGAAAGGACTCATCGGATGTGCTGCATCACCTATTAAAGTCACAGGACCTGCGTTTTCTAATAAATTTGGCGTTAATAAATTTCGGTCGTAAACAGGATATCCCGTAATTTGTTTAGCTTCGGTAGCTGCGATAATTTCTGGAATAGGAGAGTGCCAATGCGTTCTTTTCGCAACTTCTGTTTTTAAGGCTTCAGAACCTTTTCTACTTAAATTTTTAGCATCTTCTTCTGACATTGGAAAACTAAATTGCCACATAATCGATTCTTTGTCATAGGGCATCATATACATTCGTTCCGTTCCATTTGCGGTCTGAAACACTGTTGCACCATCTAACAAATGATTATCTAAATCTTTTAAAGCATTTAGTTTACAGATTCCTAAAATCACAATACAACCTAAATATCTCAAAGGATTTTTATCTTCGTTAATCAACAATCGACGAACCGAACTACGTATGCCGTCTGCACCAACAAGTAAATCAGCTTTAAAATGTTTTTTTATTCCATCAACATCAAACGTTAATTCGACTTTGTCATCAATTTTAAAATCAGTTAATTGATGATTCCATAAAACTTGTTTATCACCACCCAATTGCTCTAAAAAGGCCAAACGCAAAGATTGTCTTGCAATGTGAATATTGGTATGTTTATTTTTGTTTTTCGCTTCAATAGCTTCTTTGTCTTGCAATTTTCTTATTCCCCATTCGCCAATGACATTTCCTTCTATGGTATGTGCCAAATGCAGCGTAGAAACAATACCTTCATCTAAAGTTGTAATTCCAAACTTTTTTAGTTCTTTACTCGCTTGTTGTAACGTTAATCCATAACCTTGCGAACGATCGTTGAAAGCGCGATCACGCTCGAAAAGTGTAAAAGGAATTTGTCGATGCAAACATGCCAATGCCAACGCAATTCCACCAATTCCAGCACCTACAATTGCAATGTGAGGATAATCGTTTTCATTTGGTAAGGGAAGTTCTTCTGTCGCTGTCAGACCAGTTCCTAAGCAAGTTGTGCATATCTGCATCGAACTTTTTGGTTTGTTAGGAATAGTGCTATTGCTTTTATTTTTTTTCGATTGAGCAAGGGCAGCTTCATAACGCAATAGTTTCTTTTTCGAAACTCCTTGACTTTTTTTTCCAAGTCCATTGCAATTCTTGCAGCTTGTCCAATTTATTTGTTTACTCAATTCTAAAAATTTTTGCAAAAATACAATTTACTGTATTTTATTCTGTGTATTGTTTGATATTATATTTTGGAAATTACTAAAACTATTCTAATTTTTTGAATTACCAAGCTCTATTTGTGAAAGCGATAAATAATTTGTTCTTAGAAAATCATTTTTTGTAATTTATATTCAGTTTCTTGTTTATTTTCAAATTGAAAAAGAAGTTATGATTTAGTGCAGAAATCTGAATGTAAGATATTTTATTCTACGAAAAACCTCGTTTAATTATTTCTAAACGAGGTTTGATGATATTTTTGAGATAATTGTAACTCTTAAAATAAATGATGTTACTCGGTTATAACATTATTCAAAAAGTCTTGATTATTAACAAGTTGTTGAATAAGATTATCGATTGCTGGAGGTAAAAACTTTTCAAATTTAGCACCTTTTGTGTTTGCTTTTCCTGTAATTAAGTCAGTCCAAACAACTTTTCCATCTTTGTCAACCAATTGAAATTTAACTGTAATTTCTGGGATTAACTGAACAGTAGAGAATCCAGAAATTGCTTCATAATCTAATTTTTGTAACTCAGATTTTAGAATATAATCATTACTACCGTTAACTGAAATATTTTTTTCATTGAAACCATTTTTTATAGCTTCGGTTAAAATTTCTGAAACTGGTTTTTCCGCCATATATGCACCTGACATCGTTTGATTGTACATGTTTTTCTTGTAAAAAATAACCTTTTCATCACTGTATCCTCTCATGTCTTTCATTTCGTCAATTTTAACAATTTTACTAGAAGATAGTCTATCACTAACTTTTAGGTTCGATTGATAATTAATTTGCTTGACAGAATTAGATAAAGCACAACTTGTTAAGGTTATTAATGAGATACCCAAGAGAAGTGTTGTAAATTTTGATTTCATTTTTTATTATAATATATCTTTCCATAACGGAAAAAGTAATGTTTAATTGTAGATAAATTTACTAATAAGGATAATTGCATAGATTTCAAAATATTGTTATTAAAATAATACGAAGGATAGAAAAGAAATTATTGAGTGATTTTAATCCTGGATTAGGAATTGATAGATAAATTGTATTATTAGAAATTTTTGTGATAATTATTTTCTAAAAAGTAATAGTTAATCTAGGTTTATTAGTTTACTTTCTTTAATCGAAAATGTTAAGATACAAAACCAAAAAAGGATTTCAATTGAAATCCTTTTTCTATACTAACTAATTGATAAAATTATTTATCAATCGAACCCATTACGCGTTGCATAAAAGTATTGGCAGCAGTACGCTCGTCCAATCCTTCTTCTTCCATCATTTGCTTCATTTCCATAGCTCCACAAATGTTAGAAATCATTTCTCCAATTACTTCTTGTTCTGGCTCCTTTACAGCTGGAGAATCAGCATAAACTTCCAAAACTTCTAAAGCTGTTTCCATTGCTTCAATAGAAACGTTTTTTGCTAAATTCTTAAATACCGGCAGCTTCATTGATCAATTCTTTTACAGCATCAATTTTAGACGCAGTTACTTGTCCTACATTTTCTCCTCCTTTGAAAACCGCGAAAGTTGGTAAATTTGGAACTTCAGCTAATTTTCTTGATTCTACTAATTTTTCAGCATCAACATATAAAAACTCAGCTTGACCTTCATATTCAGCCGCTAATTTTTTGAATTTTGGTTTTACTAAACGGCAGTTTCCACACCATCCAGCACCATATTGTACAATTACTATATTGTTATCAGCAACTACTTGTGCTAAGTTATCTTGTTCTAATTCTGCAAACATTTTATTAATTTTTATAAGTTAAAAATTGGGTATAAAAAAGGCTGTCTAAGTGTTGAGCTTAGTGATTTTTATTGAAAATGAATTCGTTAAAATCTCCTGTCAAATTTTTTAGACAGCCTCTTCGTGAATTTTGAAAATCAAAAGATTTTCAAGTTATTTTTAGTGAGAAGCTAAGTAAGAAGCTACACCATCTTTAGTAGCGTTCATAGCATCTTTTCCTTCTTCCCAGTTTGCTGGACAAACTTCACCATATTTCTCAACGTGTAAAATTGCATCTAATAAACGTACATACTCATCGATGTTACGTCCTAATGGTAAATCGTTGATTGTTTCGTGACGAACAACACCGTTTTTGTCGATGATGAAAGTACCACGGTAAGCAACTGGAGCTCCTTCAAATTTTAAAGAATCGTTTTCTTCGTTGTAAACATATTCACCTGCTAATACACCATAATCCATAGCGATAGTTTTAGCAAAGTCTGCAACGATTGGGTAAGTAACACCTTCGATACCTCCGTTATCTTTTGCAGTGTTTAACCACGCTAAGTGCGTTTCTTCTGAATCACAAGAAGCAGCGATTACAACAGCATCTCTTTTTTCGAATTCAGCTAATTTAGCTTGGAATGCGTGTAATTCTGTTGGACAAACAAATGTAAAATCTTTTGGATAGAAGAATAAAACGATGTTTTTCTCTCCGATTGGCATTGAAAAGTTTTCAACGATTTCGTCTCCATCTATTACTGCTGGCGCTGTGAATAAAGGCGCTTTTTTTCCTACTAATGACATAATTTTAATTTTTTATATTTTGTTTTTTACTTCTCGATTTGATAAAACTTGTTACAGTTTTTATCTCTTTTACTGATGCAAATTTAGATTGATATTTTAAACTGTCCATATATTTTCAATTTCAAATATAGATTAAACTATAAATTATATTTATGATATATGATTAATAATAATTTATTGAAATTCAATACAACAAGCCTTTTTATCTTACCTCTACGCTAATTTACGAAGATTATTTACCTTAAAGAATGATATTCCTTATGTTGATGATTATTTAAAATGAATTAAATTTTAGATAACTATATACTTGAATGTACCAAGTAATTTTTCTTTAACAAGTTACGGTTTTCCGTAAAAATTCTCTTAAATCTTTTCATAGTTTTGTATTTATAATAATACAATAAAAATTAAATCATGAATCAAGAATTTAAAATAGGAGACAAAGTAATTCATAAGACTACTGAAGCATTTGAAATGATAATTATTGACTTTGAAAAACGCTGGGAAAATAATATAGCAAAACAAACTTTTACACCTAATCCAAAATATCCCATTTGTAGATATTACAACAGTAGAACTAACAAATGGGAAAAGGAAACTTTTAATGATTTTGAATTAGAACTTTTAGAAGAATAATAGGCACTCTCCTTTAAAGTGTGTAAGTTATAAATAACTTGGGTTAGGATATTTTTAAATTCTAACCCTTTTTTGATATAAATTCAAGAATTGATACCGGTAGTGCATTTGTATT
>NZ_DJBB01000005.1:0-10131 GCF_002429865.1 Empedobacter sp. UBA5987 | reverse complement strand
TCAAATTAATCAAAATAATAATACAATAATATTAAATAAAAACTCTACTTTTAAGTGTTCTTAACAAGGGGAAGATTACAGTGCAACTTTTATATACAATCTAATACAAATGCACTACCGGTTATTATAGTTAAATTCTTTTATACGTAGTAGGGAATTATCACTATCTTTTGAAAGTATTCTTTTTACTCTTAATCCTCCTAAAACTTTATAATCATTGGAAATATTTTCTTTTAAATTTAAATTTATTTCAAAGTTTGTATTATAATTTGGATTATTTAGTATTTCAATACTTCCATTAAATATAACTCTAAAATATATTTCCTCATTTTGAACTTCGTTATAATTATTTATAGTAATCTTATCTCCAGTACTTCTAAAAAAACCTTCAGGAAAATAATTACATACTGGAGGACCTCCTAATTCAGGAAAAGTTTCATAATTTGTTGAAATACTTCCTGGAGGACATGTTTTCTTATAATAATTTTGAGAAATTTCAAATTCTTCTATATCTTTTAGAATAGGTAGAGTTTGTAGACTATTATTAACATTTATTTTGCAATCAAATTGAATCTTACGATCATTTAATGATGTAGAATTACATTCATTTCTATCCGCAGTATTTAGTTGTATGAAATTACTATTATAAGAATTCTTTATATTATGATTATTAATTTTATCAGATAGTTGATTAGAGATACCTAAAATATTTAGTGAATTAAATCGATTACCTATATTAGGCTCAAAGATATATTCTTCATAACCTCCAGTTGGAAATACAATTTTATTTAAACTACTTGCTTTTGAAAAGTTACTATTAGCTGATCTTTCATTATCATTATTAAAATAGATTAATTCATCATTTAAAGGCTTTTTAAAAATTAAACTTGGATTTAATGATAGATTTTCAATTTCACCATTATAATAACCCCAGTAGTCTTGTGCGTATGAAAATTTACTTGGCAATTTAATTGTATCATACTCAAACTTATAAATTTCAGAATTAGGAAAATTGAAAACTAAAGAGTCTAATTTTAATCTATTATTAATATATTTTGAATTGATATTTGAATGAAATGGCGCACTATTAGATTCTGTACTATCAAAATAATCTTCATTTTTTAAAAGTAAAGATTTAATTAAACTATTCTTATTATAAACTTTTATACCTTCTAATTTCTGTGAATTTTTTAAATCTAAACGAGGTGTATTACTGTATTCAAATTTTACATATCCATTCTTAAATTTGATTGAATCTACAAAATGTTCTTCAACATATGAAATAGTATAAATGCTTGTAGATATTTGGTTTTCAGAACCATTTATATTTCTAGGTATACGTTTATAATACTCGATTAAATTTTTCTTATATGTATAACTAATTGTATCATTATTTGTATCAATGATTTGATTAATGTGCCAAACTGAGTTTCCTATGGGTTGTTCAACTTCATTTAACAATCCAGCATTTGTTTGTGTTTTTCGATTATTTTTTTCAACAAAATTTCTACCAAAAATATATTTGACACCTTTGGGATCTATAATCTCCCATTCGGTAATTAAATTATTTGTATACTTAGGGTTAATCCTAACTAAAGATGGATTAATTTGAGTAAAGTTATTAGTATTTAAATCGTAAACAAATTTTCCAGAATAATTTGGAATTGAATAATTAAACATATCAGCTTCCATATCTATTTCTGAAGGAAAACTACAATCATGATATATATTGTTGCTATTTATTGAATTTAAAATTTTTATGCCGGTACTTATAAAACCGCCACATCCTTCTTCAAAACTAATAAAATCATCAATTATACCATTTATTTGCCGTGAAACGATACCTCCATAATTTAAACTCCATCCAAGTCCGATATTACTTGATTCTTGTTCTACTTTTACACCGTTACCAGAATAATCAATAGAAATAGGTATTGTTATATTACCTTGATTAATAGTGTATACAGGAATACTTGTAGTTAATGAACCAGTATTTAATGAAATATTAGAAAAATCAATATATTTGTTAAACTGTGTGACATTCGGAGAATTTTCAAAACTTGGAATATAATTATTTGAACTACTAAAATTTTGCTGAGCAACTGAAATAGTGCAATTACCAAGCATATATAATACCAAGTATAATTTTAGATATTTATAATATTTTAATTTCATTTCTTTATAACTTTAATAGATTCTGACTGACCATCATATTTTACATTTATTATGTAAACTCCGGATGGTAATTCACCTAAATGAATTGGAGTGGTATGGTATTTAACTTTTTGAGATTTTATAAATTGACCATTTAAATTGAAAACTTCAATTGTAGCGTTTACAAAATCTTTATTGATGATTACGTTTGTAAAATCAGCAGTAGGATTAGGATAAGCTTCTATAAATTGACGCGATGAAGTAGTTGTTTTGTCGCCTAATTTGACAATTAAGAAGTCTTGCCCTCCATTTGTTGAAGAAGATTTATTACCACTTTGATTGGAGTCAGAATTTCCAATTAATACTAATGATCCATCGCGTGTAGTGATTGCTTTGGATAGAAAATCATAGTGTCCGCCTGAAACTATTTTGGACCAAATAACTTCTCCGTTTTTATTGTAAATTTCAGATTTGAAACTACTAACAGCATTAACGTTACCATTTTTATTTTGGTATTTTACATTGTTTCCACTGATTAAGAAGGTTGTAGAATCCAATAATGAAATATCCTTTATAACACTTGCAGTTTCTATTTTTTGTTTAAATTTTTTATTTAATATCAAATCTTGATTAATTGAAGAAACAAATATTTCTCTTTGCTCATCTTTAATTTGAGTACCTACTAGTATTATTTCATTTAAATTTTGATCAACATAAATGTTATCTAGTTGTTGTTCCTTCTCTGCATAATGATTGTATTGATCAACTAATTCTCCTTTATCATTTAATTTAGAAACTTGCCAATATTTAATCTTCTCTATTATATCTGTTTCAGAATTTGAATTACCGAGAATAAAATAACTATCATTGATTTCAGTAACACCTATAATTTCTTCTATTCCATTACCTCCGAATGAATTTTCCCAAACTATTATCCCATTAGCATCTAGTTTTATGACCCAATAGTCTAATGATTCATTTGCGCTTACTGATTTTACAGAAGATTTAGGAGAATCAGAAGTACCAGCAACTAAAAAACCACCATCTGAAGTTTGCATTATTTTATTTAGGTATTCATTTCCTAAACCACCAATCGATTTTTGCCATTGGATTTCGCCTTTAGGATTTAGTTTAATAATCCAATAATCAGAATAACCAAAATTTGGCTCTGTTTTATCGCCAGATAAATCGGAATTAGAATATCCCGCTAAAAGATATCCACCATCTTTAGTTAAAATGGCAGTTGAAAGAATATCGTCTTTATTTCCTCCAAAAGAATTCTGCCATTCTTGTTTTCCGTTTTCATCCATTTTCCAGATGAAGTAATCTAAACCACCTTGGTTATTTTTTTGAATATCTCCTGATGCATTTGAAGTTGAACTTCCGATAAGTAGAAAACCATAATCGGGTGTAGCAATTGCGTCAAAAAGATATTCTCCATTTTCACCACCTATACTTTTTTCCCATAAAACATCATCAAATTTATATTTTTGATGATCTTGAGCATATATAAAAGAAGATATGGTGAAAAGAAGTAGAAATTTTCTTTTCATATTTTAGTGTTATTGCGTATAAAATTAAGTAATTACATGATAAACAATTATTTAGTTGGTAAATATTTGTATTTTTTGACGAATAATTTCTTTAATTTTAAAATTTATATTATTGATTTTCAGTATCTTGTAGATTGCGAATAATTTTGACCCCCAAATACTCTCCTAATTCTTCCCAGGTAATAACTTGATGAGGTTGCTTATTATAATGCGTTTTGATTTGGTTATAGATGCGAAGTGATTGCCTATAACTTTTGCCTGTGATGATCTGGATGTCCTTTGGGTAAACGCAAATCCTTTGTAACTTCTTGTTTTGCATAATTATACATTTTCATACACTATCTACGCTTTATCTATACTGTATATATACTTCATCTATGTGTCAAATGGTGACAAAAGATGAATAAAAAGTCATTTGGTAAAGGCTGGTTTTTATAAAGTTACAACAATTCTTAAACTTGTATTGTACACCGTTGACAGTCAGAATGTTGAACGAAAAAAATGTTGTAAAAAATGGCAAGACAAAAAGGTATTATTAAGCTTTTGGGTACTGTGGGAGACATTACCTTTTACAAAGCAAAAGAAGGATTTTTAGCACGTGAAAAAGGTGGCGTGGATAAAAACCGAATTATGAATGATCCCAACTTTCAGCGTACACGTGAAAATGGTGAAGAGTTTGGACGAGCAGGTGCATCTGGTAAGATGTTGAGAACTGCGTTTCGTGCGGTGTTGTTGAACTCTGCTGATTCGAGAATGGTTGGTCGTTTAACGCGTGATATGGTTAAGGTGATTCAGACCGATACGGTGAGCGAACGTGGACAACGTAATGTAATTGATGGAGATTTATCATTGTTGAAAGGATTTGATTTCAATATCAATGGGAAGTTATCGACAACGATTTATGCACCATACACAACGACTTTGGATCGTGTGGATGGAGATGTCATTGTGGATATTCCGGCATTCGTTCCGATTAATATGATTAATGCACCATCTGGAACAACACATTTCAAAATTGAAGCTGCATCTGCGGATGTCAATTTCAATGATGGGGCGTTTAATGTGTCGAATGCTGATACTGGGATACTTCCTTATGATGCGGTTGCAACTTCAGCGATTAGCTTGGCGACGACTTTACCTGCGAATAGTTCAGAACCAATCTTCTTGGTACTGGGTGTGGAATTCTATCAAGAGATTAATGGTGAGAAGTATGTGCTTAAAAATGGAGCTTACAATGCGCTGCAATTAATCGAGGTTAGTCCTGCTTAATGAAATTAGAATTAATCAGAACGTATTTCCCTAATGGAACAAATGGTATTCTTCAAAATTCGAAGGGCATCATTTGTTATACGATTGAGTTGCCTTGGTTGGATAATGAAGTGAGAAAATCGTGTATTCCGGAAGGGAAATATGTTTTAGCAAAACGATACAGCCAAAAATATGGTTGGCATATATGGTTAAAGGATGTACCGAACAGGACTTATATTCTGATGCATCCTGCGAACAATGCAAAAAAGGAATTGTTAGGCTGTATTGCTCCGGTGACTTCCTTAGGTGGTGCTGGAATTGGATGGGAAAGTCGGAAGGCTTTTAATAAAGTGAAGGATTTGGTTTATCAAGCGATTGATAAAGGAGAAATTGTAACTCTTGAAATTAAATCTGTTTCACTTTAGTTGATATGTTCATTTTTGTCTTGACACAAAAACGAACCAAAAAAATCAAGGCTATAAAACGATCGACCTAAAAATGAAACCGTGATCCGGGAATGAATTAAATCGCTCCCTACGGTCGGTAATTCATTCTTAACCTTCTCACGTTTCATTTTCTTAACGGTATCGTTTTAAATACCAATTCTGATGTCTAATATTTTAAAAAAAAATTAACGGATGAAAATAATTGATCGATTACAATCCCCAACGCCTAAGTTGTTTCAATGGCTCCGAAATATCGGTTTGGTTTTAGCTGCTGTTGGTGGAGTGCTTTTAGCTTCACCAGTAGCATTACCGGAATGGTTAAATGATCTTGGCGGTTATTTAACGGTTGCAGGTGGTGTGTTGGGAGCAGTGAGCCAATTGACGGTTGTAGATGGCGTGAATAAAGATGATACAGGATAGTCAAATGAAAATGGGGGTTCTCTGTGGTACAATGTTTAGTATCATTGGGAATTTAGGCTTGAATGATATTGTACAGACGGCAGTTTTAGCTGGTGTAGGTGCTTTTGTCAGCTTTATCGTATCTTATTTATTAAAAAAAATAGAAAAATAAAAAGGCTCTTCGTGTGAAGGGCCTTTTTTTTACTTGATGTTTCGCATAATATACACCTGCTTTAATTCTCGAATAAGTTCCAATTGCTTTGCAATGGATGATTCATACTTCTCTAATTCGAGGTAGCGTTTAAAGTCAGTTTCAAATCTTCGGTAATTGTTGAAAGCTTTTTTAGCTTTTTCCGTAACTACATTTTTAAAATCTTGGATGCGAATAAATGGAATAACTGAACCATATAAATAATTGTCGAATGCATTGGTCTTCCAGGCTGCATAAAGAATTGCTTTGTACGTTTCTTTTTGTTTCCAATTGGTACAACGAATGACAAAACAATTAGGGCAAGGTTCTTCCAGTGGCTTTCCCACGTTTAGACCTTTGGATAAAGCAAATAGATCATTTGACTGAATCTCTACTTTGGCTGAATAATGTTTAATTTCTGGTAAGTTCATAGCTTGGCATTTAAAAATTTATGCTCGCCATGCTTCGCAGGATATTCTTTAAAAGAAAAAACGAAAAAAAGAAAGCTCTTCGATATAGCAGGATCATTTTTTAAGGCAAGGTTTTACATCCAAATACAACCTATATAGGTGGAGATTTTGATGTAAACCTGCAAGGCTTGACCTTGACTAAAAATGAAACTGATAGACCTTTGCGGTTCTTTTTGTTGAATTTTTGGAAAGTCGAATTGACTTGATTTGATGTTTCAATTTGGAAGTGGAATTGTCTTTTTTCAATGTGGGTTTTCTTAGCATTAAAAATTTCAATCGGGGAAATATGCGCAGGCGAAGAAAAGCATGCTTCTATTTTAAAAGGTGGTGAGGATATGTAGTGGAACATCCGTCAGGATGTTTTACTACACCGAGCCAATTGGTGTGGGCTAATAAGCAATCAAGCAGCACAAAAGTGAGGGGTTACGAATTGCTTGCAATGGAGTACTGAACGATGTGATGCGACTTGCTGTTTAGCGCAATCACAAATGTACCTTGTATAAAACTTTGCTTTTCTGAGCCTGTAGCTACTAATGGGGTGGCGGGGAAATGGGGAAATTTTATCGCTTATCAAGCATTTTTTGTGTAGAACGAAAGCCCTGATCAGCATTGGTTGCTTTTGTTTTTCTGCTTTGTGAAAAACAGTTCTTAGCAACGAATGCTAGGGCTGGTTTGTGGAGTTTGGTGAATGAAACGAAACGTAATGAAATGGAAGTACATTATTTCCATACTGAAATGGAATGAAGTAAAGTGGAATGAACCTAACGGAGTAAATCGTTTGTGCAAAAATGATTGTTGCGATAATTTAAAACCTCAACAAGAGCAAAAAACGATATGAAAATTGGGGAACATCGGACAGGTAATGGGGCCGCTATTTTACATAATGTGATTATAGTGGCTTTACGCCCGTTAGCCCGTAGGTGACTATAATGCCACGTTATGTAAATATAGCTTGGGTGGGGCGGCTGGTTGCTCTCTGTTTTGGAATGTGATGGAAAAAGTTTTTTGCTTTTGTTGGCAGATGGAATTAGCAAAATGTGACCCTGAAATAAATTCAGGGTGACTGGAGCATACTTATTTTAAATGGAATTTATAAGAAGATTATTCTCTTTTTACTTCTCGATACAATTTTCTTTTCTATATTTTTAAATTAAAACCGTTATATAAAATGTAAATAATAGCTATTAAAATTATTATATCTAAAAAAATTAGATATTTAGTTATAAAATTTAAAGAAAAATTAATTTTATTCTTTATTATTTTTTTTTCTTTTAAAATAATATTTTTTTCTAAACCAGACTTCATTTCAATAATTTTAAAATCTCTTTTAAAATCTTTTTTGAGATTTTTAAGGTCATTTTTATAATATAGTAGTATATTATTATAGAAAATAGAATACGCTATGAAGATTATTAATATTAAACTGTTAATAAAAAATTCATTAGGTAATTTATAAGAAGCAATTGTACTTGCAGAAATTAATATTGGTATACTAACGGCCTGTGTATATATTTTATTTATTATTTCTCTTAAACTTAAAAAATATTTATCTTTTTCCTTATATAGATTATCTTTAAACTTATCAAATTCAAATTTTTTAGAAAATAATTCATAGTCCCTGATTGTATTTTCGTATAATTCATCTGACTTTTCAATAAAGGTTTCTAAAGAAATTTTTAACGATATATTAGAAATAGAAAATAAATTATTTTTTAAAAACATTTTAAAATCTAAGTGTTCAATAATTTGGATTAGATTATTAATATTTTCTTTATAATCAACTGTTTTAGATATTTGAGGTATATTGTTATAAGTGATTTTAAAAATTCCTTTTTTTTCACTGTAAATAACTATTTGGCGGTTTCAAGTTGCTAATGCAACGTTTAAGTAAAAATAGTAAAAAAAATGATTATTTGATTTGTTGAATAATCATTCGGTTAAAAACTTGAGCAGGTGAATATCCATCGAGCACTTTTCTCGGTCTTTCATTGAGTTCACGTTGCACCTTTTTGAGTTCTTTTTCTGAGTAAATAGAAAGGTCAGTACCTTTCGGGAAATAATCTCTTAAAAGTCCATTTGTATTTTCATTTGTTGGTCTTTCCCATGGCGAATATGGATGAGTGAAATAGACCTGCACTTTTGTATTTTTAGTGAATAACTTATGCTGAGCCATTTCGGTTCCATTGTCATAAGTCAATGACTTTTTCATGAGCTTTGGTAGCTTCTTAAATTCCTTCTCAAAAGCCTTACGAACAGTCTCCGCATTTTTGTCTTTTAGATGGACTAAAATCACTGCACGAGTTGATCTTTCGACCAATGTTCCAATAGCCGATTTATGATCTTTACCAATAATTAAATCACCTTCCCAATGCCCAGGAATCTCTCTGCCTATGACTTCTTGCGGTCTTTCATCGATAGAAATACGATCTTTAATTTTGATGTCTTTTGATTCTTTCGAACGAGCCGGACCTCTTGTTTTTTTCTTTTGTCTAAGCGATTCAATGAGTTTCTTTTTTAAGTGACTTTTACTGTGTAAATAGATATAAAAATAGATCGTTTCGTGGCTTACATTCATAGGTTTTTGATGTGGAAAATTCTGTTTTAAAAATATGGAAATTTGTTCAGGTGACCATCTTTTTTTAAGTTTAGCATGAACAATTTTTAGGAGCTTTTTATTGCTTAAAATTTTGCTTCTTCTATAGTTTTTATTCATCGAAATTTCAAAAGCAATTTGATTAGAAATGAAAGCATCATAAGCTCTTTTTTTGAATCTATTTACTTCTCTTGATATGGTACTTTTGTTTCGATTTAATAAAATAGCAATGGCTGAAATGGATAATTTTTGATCTAAATATTTCTCAATTTTAAATCGTTCTTGAAGGGTTAATCTTGTATAATTTTGGCTCATAACAACACTAAGTTAATAATTTATAGTGTTGCATTAGTTTTCTGAACCCGCGTTTGATTATTAGCATCATCAAAATGATCACAAAAATTCTTAGATTTTATAGAATCAAAAAGTAAATAATAATAATATAAGTTTTTTACAAATAGATCGAATTCAATTACAGCATCTATTTGTGAAAATTTCTTTTCATTTGAATTGAAATAAATCCAATTAAGTTTTTCATCGAAAACTATAAAATCATCCTTTAAATTTGCTTCATTAAATGAATTTAAAATTGAAGGAGTATAAAAAACTTTAACCTCTTCTAAATATTTTGAAATATTTAAATTATATAAATTATCTTCCTCATAGTCTTCACTATAATCTAAATTTATAATATCTAATTTTGGGATATTTGATTTTTTTACTTTAAAAACATTATTTTTAAAGCAAAGATTATCAAAATCGATACTTTTTATTAGTTTAGATAATTTAGATTCTATTTCAGCCACCATTTTCTTTAATTTGATTTCTTATTGCGCTTGCTAAGTTTTCAGAAGTAATTATTATTTGATTCTTATTATCTCTATGAAATTTTATTTTATTATTAAAATCTTCAATTTTAAACCCTAAATTTATATTATCAGCATTAACTTTTATGTTAATCAAATTTTTTAGAATACTGTTAGTAGTTTTGAATTCACTGTAATCTCCCCCTTGTTAAGAACACTTAAAAGTAGAGTTTTTATTTAATATTATTGTATTATTATTTTGATTAATTTGA
>NZ_DJBB01000065.1:0-7924 GCF_002429865.1 Empedobacter sp. UBA5987 | reverse complement strand
ATCCACGTCGTCTTTATAATTTAGCAACTATAGGCGTTCTCCTCTGTTTGCTATATGGCCTACTCGTTATGGGACTTGCTACTTTACGTGAGCATCAAGATTGAAATAAATTCAATAAAATCATAATGCTAAATACTGAAAAGATAAATATGAGTGAAATTCTATTATGTCTAAATTTAGTAAATTTTTAAAGAACCCATATGGTTTTATTAATGACTCACCAGCATATCAAACTATAAAACATTCTTTTTCCTCACACAAAAAAATCAGCAAAATAAGAACAAATTTTAATTTAGAATCATTAAAGCATGAATTATCAACAATTACCGAAATAGTCATTACTAAAGAAACCACCTTTGACACTACACTTCACATTGGTATATTAAAGGGTTCTGCACACATTGTATATAAATATATTTACTCATTACATAAAGATAGAAAATTAGATGTTCACTTCCGCAATAAAAAATCAAAATGCAACTTTGGAAAAATTGAGCTGTATAAATTCATCAAACATCTCAATGTTTACGGAGAAATAAGGTGCACGGTTGGTCATATAAAATTAAATATTAGCTACTGGGTAGAAAAAAAGGATTGTTACGAGTCAATCAATGATCATGCGATAGCTAAAAGAATATATAAAGCAGCTTATTATCGAACACATCCTTTCAAAAAGGGCAATGTATTTTATGTTAGCGATATATTTCCCTCAGAGCCATTATCATATTATAACTTTAAAATAGACGCTGTATATACTTGGGTTGATCATAATAATAAAGAATGGCAATCCTCTTACTTACAATATAAATCAAAACAAGACAGTGAGATCAGTGATGCGGTATCGTTAGGGCGTTTTTTTAATAGAGATGAGCTCAAATTTTCATTAAGATCTTTAGAACAATATGCTTCTTGGATAAATAAAATCTACATTGTAACAAACTGTCAGCCTCCTGCGTGGTTGAATATAAATAATCCTCGAATAAAAATCATCAAGCATCATGAAATAATGCCACTTGAAAGCTTGCCAACTTTTAACTCACATGCAATAGAAGCAAATATTCACAAAATAAAAGGATTGGCTGATCATTTTATTTATCTTAATGATGACTTCTTCTTTTCAAAAGACGTTAAGAAAGAGGATTTCTTTTTATCTAATGGTGTATCAGTTTCCAACCTTGAACCATATGGCGTAGTTAATGGTACCGTTTCAAAAGACTATCCAGACTATATAAATGCTGCACTTAATGGACAAAAACTGATTGTTGACACCTATAATATTACCCCTACGCAGTTACATCAACATTCACCATATGCATTACGCAAAGATATACTTGAAGAAATTTGTTCGTTATATAAAGAAGCAGTTATCAAAACAACATATAATCGATTCCGGAGCAAATCAGATATATCAATCCCTTCATTCTTATACCATCATTATTCATTCATAAATAAGCAGGCATACTTAGGAAATATTAAGTGTTGTTATATAGGTTACAAAAAAAACGTTAACTTCAAAAAATTAATAAGTAATGATGCGAAGTTCTTCTGCATTAATGATAATGGGAACAGTTCTAGCGACATAAAATGGAACAATAGGATCACTTCATTTTTAGAAAAGAATTTTAGGCAAAAATCGACATTTGAAATTTAAAGACGACTTGATTTAAACACAGCGAGAATATGTATGATCTCAATTAACAAAATCGAAAAAATGAATAAAAAACATTTTTTTGTTTCAGCAAAAATCAATGATAAAGAAAATAATCAAAGTGTTAGGCTTATAGCAACTAAAAATAATAAAAAATTAGAGATTGGCAAGCTTTTTTTTAAAACAAACAAAGCAAAATGTAACCTCCATAATATTGACCTCTTAGAAAATGGCTCATATAAGATTGATGCATTATCTTCTAAAGGAAGTATTATTGATGTTTCATTCTCACTTTCAGATACTTCAACTGAATTACATGGTAGTACTAATATAATTAAAATTAAGAAATCTACATTTGAAGTTACTCCTATTAGCACGCAAAATTCAAAAATATATGTTCTGAGCATAACTGATGATGAAAACAACCTTTATGTCAGAATTAAAAGCGAATTACCTCACATCTATAATATTTCATGTTTAACAGCTAGGCACAGAATAAACAATAATGAAATAAATAGCCTTCCTGCCAAAAATCATGCTCAAGGGATTTATGAAATAACTTTGAGTAAAAATAATATTTTTGATAAAACTGGCATTTGGGATTTTTATGTTAAAATTAGTTCGAATGGAATAGACAGTTTTGTTCGACTGGATGCAAACAGCGAAACTTTGTCGAACCAGAATATAAATTGTTTTTATAACAATACGCTTTTCAAATTTCAGCCATACATCACACAAGATGGGCAGTTAAGTCTAAACATCAGAGATTTGACAACTACCTTTTCAAAACTAATGTCTTTAGACTATAATCAATCAAGTTTTAACATAGCATTCAAAATCAATGAAAAATATTCTGAATTATATAAACAATTACGCGCCAAACTAATCATTGATGGCAAAGTAATTAATTATGCACAAATAAATAAATGTAGATTTGGTAACACACAATTTACAATTCCATTTGAATGGTTTTTAATTCAATCAAACAACACCAATAACATTGTTGAATTGTGCTGGGAAATTGTTCTTAAAAATGGTGACATACATGACCTACCGTTCACCCATGTACTTGATGAAGAAAACTATAAAAGCAGTGAGGTTTTAATTTATCCTTCGGCTATTTACAAAAACAATGATGCGCCAATTTCTATTAAACCTTACTTCAATAATGCTAATAGACTTTTATTTTCTACACTTGAAGACATTCAATATCAAATAAATACAATTGTATTTAAAGAAAAAATAGAAATAGAAATAGATGCTAACAATGATAGCAATATCAACATCGTGGCAATATCGAAAAAAGATGGTAATACAATCGAATTCGTCAAAAAGAACAATAAATATATAAGCATCCTTAATTTAAAGGAAATTTCACCAATTGAAAATGCTTACTTTATTCATTATATAAAAGATAACAAAAAGCATATCATTAATAAAACATCGCCAGTGTTAAAAAGTCAGTTTAAAATGTTTAAACAAAATAAAGTTAAACTTGGCTCTGGTAATTATATTTCTTGTATTGTTTGTAAAAACAACCTAACGAGTATCGAAATCAGACCTCTTAGGGAGCATGAGAAAACCACAAGTAAATTATCTCTTTTTTTATCAAAATGCGTCGCCTTTACATTAAAAAAATGCTTTAAAAAAGACATTTGGCTGATTGGAGAGAATTTAGGGGACGTCGCCCAAGATAATGGGTTTGCATTTTTTAAATACGCACTAGAAAAACATAATGAAAGAGTGTACTACATTATCAGAAAAAACAGCGTCCATTATCATAAATTATTACCTTTCAGGAAGAATGTAATCATTTATGATTCATTTAAGCATAAGATAATGTATCATTTAGCTAGTAAACTTGTTGTTGCACATGGAATACGTGACGTTTTGCCATCCATTAAACATCCAGTAATTTATAGAAATGATAAAGACATAGTTTACCTTCAGCATGGGATACTGGCCATGAAAAGAATTGGTATGCACGGAAACTCATATAATAATAAAATCGTTAAATTTGTTGTATCATCTAATAACGAAAAAAGAATAATGATAAGAGAATCCAAATTTAGACAAGATCAAATCATTGTATCAGGGTTACCTAGATTTGATGATTTATACAGATATGAAGAAAAACCAAAAAGACAAATATTCATAATGCCAACATGGCGGGATTGGTTAGTAAACTCTGAAGAGGAATTTCTCAATTCCGATTTTTATAGAAATTATAAGTTATTATTAAATGATAAGGATCTAGATCGTTTTTTAAGTAAAAACAACTATGTGATTAAAATCCTTCCTCATAATGAAATTTACAAACAGTACATTCATCTTTTCAAATCATCATGTGACAATATATTGATCGCTAATCTTGCTGAAGATACTGTTCAGAAATTAATTACTGAAAGTTCTGGAATGGTAACTGATTATTCAAGCGTCGCTTGGGATTTTTTATTCATGCGAAAACCTGCGTTATTTTTCCAATTCGATGTTAATGAATATTTAACCAAGCGAGGGGCATATATGAGTTTTCAAAATCATCTTCCCGGACATATTAGTTATACATATGATGATTTTATATCGCAATTGAAGCTGATGATAGTCAGAGACTGTAAGTTTGAAAACATTCATTTATCAAAATTGAATATGTTTATTAATAATATTGATGACCAAAACTGCCATCGATTGTATAAGCAAATAACTTCATCTTAAGAAAGGACTCTCTAGTGAACATATCATTTTTAGCATATAATATTTTTGGGATAGGCGGAACGGTAAAAACCATTGTTAATACTGCAAACCATCTTGCAGATAAAGGATTTAAGGTCGAAATAATTAGTATAAAACGAACAAGCGATGCCCCAAGTTTTCCTATCGATAAAAGAATTAAGGTTAGAACCATTTCTGACTCCAGAGCAAAATATAAGTACCATGGTTTAACTACCATTAATACATTGTTGAAAAAAGGCTTTTCCACATTACCGAGCATTCTAATTCATAAAGATGAAGATCTATATAAAAACTTTTCCCTTTATACTGATTACAGACTTATCAAAAGGTTGAAAAAAATAAATAGTGGAGCACTAGTTACAACTATTCCTTCGTTTAACTTAATCGCTACTAAATACGTCTCCTCAAGAGTCCTGAAAATTGGCCAAGAACATAAAGAATATAATATTCATTCAGAAAGATTACAGAAAAAAATAAAGAAAGGTTATGGTCAATTAGATATTTTGACTTGCCTAACTGATAATGCAACGGATTATTATTCCGAAGTATTTAAAAACAACAAAACTCGAATAGTAAATATTTCAAATGCTACTAAACTGGGTGTTTCTCCAGCCCCTCTTGAGGCAAAACAAGTTATTGCGATAGGGCGATTTGTTGAAGACAAAGGCTTCGATAATTTAATATTAGCATTTGAAAAAGTTGTACAAAAGTATCCTGATTGGAAACTTAAGATATTCGGTGATGGAGAACTTAAAAATAATATAAGAGAATCAATTCATCAGAAAGGTTTATTCAATAACATTCTTATATATCCTTCGACAAAAAATGTATCTCTTGAACTTAGAAGATCTTCCATTTTTGCATTATCTTCAAATAGCGAATCCTTCGGCATGGTTATAATTGAAGCAATGGCAGAAGGTGTGCCATGTGTTGCCTTTGCATGTGATGGCCCAAAAAAAATCATTAACCATGGACAAGATGGAATTTTAATTCCATGTGGTGACGTTGATGCTTTTAGCAAAAACATTATGCAATTGATTGAAGATAGAGAATTGAGACATAAACTCGGTATTAATGCTTTCCAAAGTGCTAAAAACTATAGTTTAGATACTATAGGTAAAAAATGGGAATCTATTCTTTTGAAGAATAATAAAAAACCAAATAACAATAAAGAATAATATAGATGATAAATATAGATAATATTTCAGTGGAAAAAAATATATCCATATTCGAGTTGAAAGGCCTGAATCCTCTAAGATTAATAATTGGGACAGATTATGCCTCGATTTTTTAGGGGCTGATAAAAAAATCACTAACGCCTACTATATAAATGGATTGAAAAAATCAAATGAAATTTTAGTAAGAAATATCCCCATTCCTAAAATGGCCTCTTCACTGAAAATATTACCTATCGGGGAGTTTAACGTTACTGCCATACTTTTTGACAAAGTTAGATATTATACTAACTTTGAGCAAAAACTATTTGCCGATCAACTTCATAGTTTTAATGGACAATATTATTTTCAGTATCCATCCAAAGTTCCCCCTAAAAAAATCATTATTACCCTACCAGGCATGGGAAATAATATTGACCATGAAACACAATACTCAATAATGACAATGAGAACATTCCCTTTCGGGGATGATGTATTTAGAATACATTTGATGGATTTATTTTGGGCTAACGGTTCATGCTTGTTGTTTAATGAAGACAAGGAAGACAACATTAATAATATCATAGCACTAATTGATGGATTATTGAACAAGTATGATTTGACAGTTTCCGACTGTCATATTATTACAGCTTCAAAAGGATGCTTTGCTGGCTTTGAAATAATGAAACGACGTAGTTATAGATTCGCATTCTTTGCTCCAATTACTAACGTCGATAGGTTTAATGAAAGCTCACCAGTGATGCGTTTTATTTCTAGAGAAGTATTAAACAATGGTTACAGATTTTTCAAACCAAAATTTAATGACCATGTTGTAGTATATACGTCACACAAAGATCCCGGTATAGACCTAGAACTATTATCAAATTGTTGTAGCGTAGTTGACCCTAACTTGATGCATGCTCAAATTACTAAAAGATTTATTAGTGAATACTTGTCATCTGAAAAACTGATAGCGGATAATATTTCACCTTGAATTAGTAATATCTCTGATAGTTATATTTTTACAGCAATTATGCTTTTACTTATCTCCATAACTTATCATTTTAAAACATATTAGTAGCAGTTACATTTTAATTGAATGATTAACCATATCAGTGGGGAAAATGGCACGTAACCTAAGTTTTATTACGCCCTTTCACTTTGAGCAAAGTGGGAGAGGGAATCTAAAAAATGCGATTCAAAGACTAAGAACTTGCATACAATCAGTCTGCCTCAACTCTAATGTTGAGATTTTAATTCCAGCTAATTGTGATTTATCGCTTTTAAAAAGAGCTAATATTCGACTAATCGAAGATAATCAGTTCAATTCAGCTTATTCACCAGGTTTTGCCCGTGATCAAGCGATTAAAGCTAGTCAAGCTCAATCAATTTTTCTTATGGATGCTGACTTAATATGTTCTCCTTTCCTGAATGAACATCTACACAAGTGCAGCTATAACCAAAACCAATGCACAAATAGTTTTGAAATGTACCCCTGTCTCTACCTCACAAAACAAGAAACAGAGCGGTTCGACGGTGATTTCCAGGGTTGTCTAGAATCCTTCCTGCGCGGCGAAAACCACAGAGTAGAAGGCATTGCCCTTGCCAGCAGTTGCCTGTTACTCAACCGCGAGTGGTTTTTACAGCTGGGTGGCTTTGATGAGCGGTTCGTCGGTCATGGCGGCGAAGACCTGGAGCTAATAGATCGGTTGTGCCAGCACTATCCTATTGGCCCACGTCCTGCGGATTATGGGCGGAATATTAAAGCCCAGTATCCTGGTGACTATCAGGGATTCCGACGTTACTTCAGTTATTACGCCCTGCCCCATCTGTTCGCCGGACGTTTCCTGGTTCACCAGTGGCATCCCCGCCCGTTGACTCACCCTTATCACAAGCGCAGAGCGGGCAACGACGCGTTACTTGAGCAAATGCTGGCAAATCCGGGCCCCTTAAAAGGTCCTGTCATCCCTTGTAACGATCTGAATGGCGAGCTTCCAGATTTTCGGGAATGGATGATCCGTCTGCAGGAAGAGGCCGGGTATCCCATCAGTGAATATCCTGGGTTACTGTGCTGGAAGGATGGCGTAACGGTGAAACGCCCGCTGTGGCGAAAAATGCGTAAGTTGTACCTGAACCCGAAAGCTTTTTTTAAAGACATGGTCAAAACAAAATCCTGATAAATATCTTACTCTGAGCAACTTGCATGACCAGATGGACGCACTCAGGCAACATTTTCACCTGGAATGCATAGTCCAATGCCTGCATGGGCGAGCCAATGGGTCTTTTTTATCATCCCGGAAGCCGCGTGTTCCACCCATATGTTGCTTGCCGACACAACGGAAAGCTAAAATCAGTTCCGATTCCTGTTCCCATCAAAATAAAAGTAAAAACG
>NZ_DJBB01000057.1:0-7647 GCF_002429865.1 Empedobacter sp. UBA5987 | reverse complement strand
TCTAAAGGAACTCGTTTCAGAACCGCATCCTTAGTCTTAGCCTTAGCCTTAGTCTTTGTCTTAGTCTTAGTCTCATTCACATCGTAAAATACATATATCTGAAACCTCAAAAACTACTAATCGGCTCATAATTCATACTTTTTTGAGCCAATTAATCAAAATAATCGGCTCATCGTTAAATGAAATAAAAAAATAAATTGGGATTACCTTATTGAAGAAAGTCTTTCAAGCTTACTAAAAAAAAACATAAAAACTTTATTTACAATAAATTATAAATAAAATTAAAAATTATAGACATAAAAAAAGCACCTTTAAAAAGGTGCTTTTGTGGTCCCAGTTGGGCTCGAACCAACGACTTGCTGATTATGAGTCAGCTACTCTAACCAACTGAGTTATAGGACCCAGAGTAAAAGATCAATTTCTTTTCTCGTGGGTGCAAATATATAAAGTTTAACAAATAAAACACTACTTAAAAATAAATATTTTTAAGATTATTTACAACATATTCAATTACAATATAATAATTTTGTATTTTTATTATAATATTTACATCCTTAATTTGATTAAAAATGAAATAATTTATGGTTTATTAACATTATAACTTTATTAAACATAATTGACCTGTTGAAAAATATGTTCTCTTTCCATTCTGATAACAGCAAATCTGAATTAATGATTCTTCATTTTTATTGAGTTTATTCTTTCAATTATAAACCAACAAAATCTGTATTTGACTCATAATTATACGTTTTAAAAGTCAAATCTATTTTATAAGAATGATGATTTTCTTATTTAGAATTGGGCTAAGAAAGATGAAGTAAAATAGTGAATAAAATGTTTAATTGATGTTAATGAACTTAATGAGCTAAATAAATTTATTAATCGGCTCATATTTTTATTATATTTGAGCCAATTAGATTAAATAATCGGCTCATGAAATACAATTGGCAATATAAAAATTGGGCAAAATTTGAGTATAATTCTTCTGTAATCGATCAAATTGTTATGAAATTTGCTTTAGAAATAGGCGAATTAAAGGGAATGATTGATACTTTACCCGAAGATATCAAACAAGAAACGATTATTCAATTTATGATTGATGAAGCCATTAAAACTTCTGAGATTGAAGGCGAATTTTATAGTCGTCAGGACGTAATGTCTTCAATCAAAAATAAAATTGGAATTCATTCTTCTATTAGTCATATAAAAGATAAAAATGCTCGTGGTATTGGAGAGTTAATGGTTGATGTTCGAAATAATTTTAGAACTGAACTAACTGAAGATTTAATAAAGGAATGGCATAAAATATTATTTGAAAATTCAAATTCTATTAATGCAGGAAATTATAGAATTGGCGAAGAACCAATGGTTATTGTTTCGGGAGCTTATGGTCGAGAAAAAATACATTATCAAGCACCTTCTTCAAATTTAGTTCTTACAGAAATGCAAAATTTTGTCAATTGGTACAATGAATTCAAAGTAGAACCAATCGATATTAAAAATGCGTTGATTAAAACTTCCATTGCTCATTTATATTTTGAATCAATTCACCCTTTTGAAGATGGTAATGGACGAATTGGACGTGCTATTGCAGAAAAATGTTTAGCAGAAAGTTTTAATCGTCCGTTAATCATGAGTTTATCAAGTACGATTGAAAAGGATAAAAAGAATTATTACGAAGCGTTGAAAGATTCTCAGCAAACATTAGAAATTACAGATTGGATTTTGTATTTTTCTACAACTATTCTTGATGCGCAAATTCAAGCAAAGAAAATAACGAATTTCACATTAAATAAAACAAAGTTTTTAGATCAAACAAAACCTCTTTTAAACGAACGTCAGCTAAAAGTCGTTATCAAAATGTTGGATCAAGGAGCAGAAGGATTTGAAGGCGGAATGTCAGCAAAGAAATATATTTCGATAACAAAAACATCAAAAGCTACGGCTACACGTGATTTACAAGATTTAGTTGAAAAAAAAGTATTGATTACTGAAGGTGCAGGACGTTCTGTTAGATATGAGTTGAATATGTAGTTAACAAAGCTTTTAACTACTTTTCCCAAAACCAATTTTAGGACTTTCAGAATTTATTAATTCGTCATTACAAAATTGTTGTATTTCGTTAATATTACATTTCTTATCATAAAGCACTTCGTTAATCTCACTTTTACGGTAAATATTCTCAATTTGCCCTCCAGAGAAATTAAATGTTGCAGCTAATTTTTTGCAGGAATCTTTCGTTAAATAAGGAAATTTTGATTTCCAAATTTTAGCTTTAATTGATTCTTTTGGTTGATCAAAAAATATTTTATACAAAAACCTTCTCTCAAATGCGGTATCTAAATTCGTTGCCAAATTTGTAGTGGCCATCAAAATTCCGTCAAAATTCTCCAGTTCTTCCAAAAGAATATTCTGAATTGTATTTTCCGTTTGCGCAACATTAGAGCTATTAATTTCTTTTCTTGTAGAAAATATCGCATCAGCTTCGTTAAATAACAAAATAGGTGTGTGATTACATTCATTTAAAAACGATTTATATGATGTAAAAACACGTTTAATGACTTTTTCACTTTCTCCAAACCACATTGATTTTGATTGACTGATATCAACTTTCATGATTGAGCGATTTGTTGATTTTGCTAATTGTTTAACTACTTCTGTTTTACCTGTACCAGGAAATCCATGTAATAATATTGAAATTCCTTTTGGTAAACCTTTTTCCTTTAACCTATTTTGTGTTTCTTTAAACTTGCTTTCTTCTAATAAATTTTCTAAAAAACTAAGTTGCTTCATCTCATCTTGATCAAAAATCAATTCACGTGCAACAATTTCTAATGGTTCAATAACATTATCTTTTTTTACTTTATTGTGCATTAATTTAATTCCACAATCAAATAGAAGTTGATACGATTTACTCGATAATTTCATTTCAGTATCGTTAAAAAACTTCGCTTCCACAATTTCAATTAAATTGTTTTCTAATAATACATGATTAGCATTTATTAAATTTTGCATTACATCAATTCGCTTACCAGCATTTTCATAGATTCCTTCTAATGCTCTACCAATATCTGTCGATTCTTTACCCGTAATTGTTTTCCAAATCAAATACAGGAAAAGATAATTTTCATCGATAGTAAAATTAAATTGTTTCACTTTTTTAATTAATGGAAAATTGACATGAAGATTAATTATTTGTCTTGTATATCTAAATAACTCAGAAGTAGAAATTTCGTCTTCATCTCTACGATTTCCCAAATTGTATATTTCTTCCAAACAATCTATGACATCATTTTTTTTCTCATCCAGAATTTTAGGAAAAGGTTTATTATTAAGAATGGCATTAGTAATTTCTTCATTGATTGTAAACTCATCATAAATTCCTTGAAGTTTTATTCGGTGTCTAGACTTCTGTTTTTTAATAAATTTCTGCTTTTGCAAAAAATCTAAATCGTCTGAAAATTCAAGAATTCTCATTGGATTACAATCAAAATATTGAATTAAATCATTCAAATCAACAGTTCTCCCTTTATAATTTAAAGCAATAATAACAGCTATGAATAATATTTGACTTTCAGATAATTTAAAATAACGTTGTAGTAAATTTATTTCATCTTTTGCACTTTCAAAAAATGAGTTTTCTAATTTACAATTTTCAGCTTTTTCATATAAAAGACCAATATTTTCTAAGATTTGTTTTTTGTTAAGAGTTTCCATTATTTACTTATTTGTAACAAATGTATTTTTAGATAAAGACAATACATGTCCATTAAAAAGTTATAAAATAAAAAAAGACTCATCTTTTGGATGAGTCCTATTAATTATTTGATTTTTTATTTTTCCCAACAAAATTCTTCTACAACAAATTCTTCCTTAGTAGAAACTTTAATTATTTTATTATTACGGTCCCAAATGTATTCCACTTTATTATATATAAAAGGAATATCTAATCCCCAGAAAAATGGAATTAATTCTCCATTAGATTTTAATTGTTGATTTTCATTTTTAAAGGTAATTATTTCTTCATTAATCTTATCTGACAATATTTTGTTCCTTTCAGAACCTACAATATATTTTTTCCAGTCAACTTTTGCATTGTAAGGATAAAGTACATAATTATTATAATTTTTGGCTAATCTAGTTCTTTTTTCTATTGCCATTAATATTTTAGTTTTATATAAATCTTCATGTACAAGTCTAAGTTTTTCGTCCTCAATAGTAGAATCTATTAGAAGCATTTTTCTTAAATCTGCCTCATCATTCGTTTCTAATAATTTTTGAAATTTTGGAATGAGTTTTTCGTTTCTTAAAATATTACTCCAAGTTCCTTTTTCACAATCGTAATCCAATGCATTAAATTGATTCCAATCTTTAAATTGACTAACTAATGCTCTAAGCAATAATGCATCCTTTTTATATTTTTCTATAATTCCATCATTAGCAAAAAAATAATTAGCTCTATTACTCCATTTTTCAAATATCTCTAAGTTTTCATTATTATCTAATAAAAATCGAATTACACCCTTGTACATTTGATGATCTTCATTCTCAAAAATAAGTTTCTTCCATCTATCACCTTCAATTCCACTTATTAATTTTGCTTTAATTACCTCATGTTCCACTTGTACTTTTGAATATCCTGATTTGATATTATTTTGAGAAAGATATCCGTAAATATCAAAACATCCGTCAGAAAGCTCGTTAATTAAATCTATTGCTGAAATGAACATAGCAGCACTATCTATCGTTGAGTTTTCTACAATATTCCTTACAACACGCATCCAATTGTTGAACGAGATTAAATCAGAACTTTTATTTAGGAAGAATAATGTTTGAGCATAAAATAGTACTCGGGTTTTATAAGTCGTATTTTCATTTATTTTTATTGAATTTACAAACAAATTTCCTGATTTTGTTATATCCCACAGATTTAGTTCTAAAGAGATTTTATCATTGTCATCCTTTGAATAATATTCTAAACATTTCTTAAGAAAATCAAAAGAAATAGCAGTAGGAAAATCTTTTGGTGTGATAGCTTTATAATTATTCGCTAACTCAGTGATTCTTATTTCAATACGTTCTTTCTTTACAGCATCTTCAGTAACATTTTTGCTTTTATTCTTTTTTTTAAGTATTTTTTTAATTTCAATTTCTTCTTCTAAATTTTCAAAAATTTCTTTATTTTGAGCATAATTAAGAATCGCAATTGTTGAAAAGAATTTCAGAAAATTATCATCTATTTTATTGTTTTCATCTTTATACTGCCAAAATAAATCTGTCCAATTAGTATCTATTTTATGAGTAAACGTTTCTTGTGGATTAGTAATATCTTTTTCCCAATGATTTTTCGTAATATGCTGTTCAAACTTTGCTTTGAAGTTTTCAAAATCAGTTAGAGGTTTACCTCTTGCATTCATTTTTATATACAAGTCATCGGAAAGTCCGAAATCCTGTAATTCTATGAAATAAAAACTAATATTGTTTAGTTTACCCCAAACTTCCGTTGTATCTCTAAATTTCTGTTCAATCGAATCCAACATTGTTAGCATAGATTTTATTGTTGGATCTCTTTTCCATGAAAGAAAAAACCAAGAGTTATCGATGATTTGTTCAGAAATATTATCTTTTTGATTGTAATCAATCCCTTTATTGATTAATTCTTCGCAAAACTCACGTGAGCTGGTACGTGTTTCGTAGGTGAATTTTGTTAAGAGTTTTTTCAATTCATCATTTAACTTATTCTCTTTTATAGCAATAAACCAATGCAACAAAAACAAAGTTGTTAAACGTTGTTGACCATCGAGTGGTTGAAAAACCTTATCTTTTATACTGCCGTAAACAAAATCTAATTCTAATTTAGTGTTTTGTATAAGAGTATTTTTAAGCGTTTCTAAGAAATTATTTCTAACTTCTTCTTTACCAGTTCTACCTTGTGCATAATCTCGTTGTATGATTGGTATTTCTATTTTATTAAGAGGATTCCATTCTAAATTTCCACAGCAATTACATACTTTGCTTTCAGATGATAGTAGTTGTAAAAAAGTTATGTTATTTGATATTAAATTATTGTTCATTGTCTTTATAATTCTGTTTGAGATAAATAGTTTTTCAAAGTTTCTTTAATGTCATTCAAATAAGCATTTCTGTCTTTTTCTTCCCATTTACTAAATTGTTTTGTACAGTCATCAAAATATTTCTGGAATACTTTTTTGGTAGTAATAGGGATAAATGCTCCATTCTTTTCAAGATCAATTATTCTTTTTCTTTTTACAGGAAACAATCCATTATTAAGTTTTGAGTTGTCATTTTTGGAAAGTAATGCCATATTTTCAATAGAATGAATATCAAGTTCGCCAAATAGATTACTTAATTTCTCGACAAGTGAAGAAACTTTTTCCTTTTGTTTGTCATTATTGAAATTATTGATTTCTGTTTTTATTTCTTCCGTAATCATATCGGTATCTATTACTTTCAACCATTCTTCAAAATCATCGATTTCTGTAATATTATCAGAATTTTGTGCGTGAATATGCTCTAAACTCCAACCACCATTTTTCTTGTCTTTGTATTTATTAAATGGAAAACGTAGAGAAGTATCATCGCTATTTATTGTTGTAATGATGTTGTGCAAAAGCAATACATTGATTAACTGAGCATTATCTTTTTCATATTCTAATTTATCAACTTGCTTTTTGCTTGCTATTTTTTTGATTTCTTGATCTAACCACTTCCCAAAATCAATTTTGGTCTTGTTTTCTTTATTACCAAGAATAGTTTTTATATTTATTCCAACTGTAATCAGATAACCGATTTTATGATACAATTCTCTATCGTTGTACCATTCTTCAAGCGTTTGAAAATACTTTTTTATGTCTTTCCAGTTATTATTTACTTCAGAATTATTTTTGAATTTATCATTAAAAAATCTGAAAGTAGCATACTCATCATTTCCGAATTGTTCAACAATTGTTTGATGTTCAATTTTTCTCTTATCAATTTGTTCTTTAGTTTTTATTCCCAAGTGTTTTCTTTCCTCCACTTCTTTATCCTCTGCTTGTGCTACTTCATACATTAATTTGAAAATAAACTCAATCCTCGTTGGAAGATTGTTTTCATTTTTGTTGATGAAATACCAAAAAGAATCGTCCTGTAGAGCAAATTCAATTCTGTCCCATTCTGAAGCTATTTCTAATTGTTTCAAACGCAGTTTCTCTGTGTCTGTATTGGAGAAGTTAGAGCTATTTAAAAACAATGCTTTTATTAATTCTGCATTCGTTAAAGGTATTTTCCCACTGTTTATTCTTGTGAAAATATCAATAGAATCTTCATTTTGTGAAGTTTCGTACCAAATAACTTTTGTAGAAGAATTGAATTTAGAACTAAACGTAATCACATCAAGTTTCTCTTCCTTTTTTTTGAACCAATCACAAATAGTTTGATAAGCAGTTGATATATAAAAATAGTCAATATTTGAAGTATCTTCTTTTATCTTACCTAACTTATTTTTTAAATAATCCGCCGAATCTTTTCGAGTTTCATATTCTAAATCAAACAATTTAACTCTTTTTTCTTCTGTATATTTTTGATTCAAATAATACAAGATTAGATAAATTGTAGTTAACCGTTGTGCTTGTTGCACAACACTAA
>NZ_DJBB01000052.1:0-6458 GCF_002429865.1 Empedobacter sp. UBA5987 | reverse complement strand
TTCGATATACACCGATACAGGATTTTAACACTTTTTAACACTTAATTTATCTAACCACAATGTTTTTTATCAAGTTTTACGTTGTACGCTTAACGTTTTACGTGTTTTTTATTATCAATATTCTAATTCACTTATAACAACGAATTTTAGAGTTGACATACGATTTGCAGACGAGTTTCAATCCATTGAAACAAGCGTAAAAAAGATTAGTGAGCGGTAGCGAATCATTTAATCTTTTTAGTGCGTGAGATGGTAATTGAACGTCGAAAATCGCAGTCTTGACTTTTTTGGTTCGTTTTTGTGTCAAGACAAAAATGAATGTAAAATTCTTTTTATCACATGAGTATTAATCAGAGCTTACCATCTCGCTGTCATTCTAAGCTTGTCTAAGAATCGCATCCTACAATTCTAACATCTAATTTCTCATATCTAACATCTAATTTGTACATTTTACAACTCAACACCGATACACGAACACCGAACAAACCATACGGAACGCATATACAATGGATACAGAATGGATACAGCGCGGATACACAACCGATACAGAAAAGTGTCATTTTGGATATACACCGATACAGGAATTTAACACTTTTTAACACATTGTTTCTCTAATATTCTCTCATTTCGAGAAATCTTTTGTCACTTTTTTTATTCATTGAATATCTATTTTAATTATTGGTATTCATATGCCCTTCGGGGAACAGTCAAAAAAACTAACGAAAAAAAACTTGTCTTTGATTTTCGACGGTCAAAATTAGTTTTAGCCATTCAATATTTTAAATCATTTGCTACGCAAACAGTAAAACATTTTAACCATGCCTTTCAACTTTTTGACACTCGCCTCCAAATCATATGACATTTTTTTAATTCCTTTTTCAATATTCAAATTCACTTTCTACAATGAGTTTTGTCATTCTTGACTTGTCTCAGAATCGCATCCTATATATTTGATTTAGATTCCACTCAAACAACTAACATCTAATCTGTACATCATACATTTAACTTATTACTTATAACTCATTACTTACAACTTAAAACAGGTAGTAGCCCCAATAAATTTGGAAAATGATATTAAACGTTTTACATTTAGTGTGCGAATAAAAAAGATAAAACGAATGCTTTCAAAGTCTCCTTACCGAGGCTCTGATAGAGAGCGTGTAAAGAAAGGAGAGCCCTTTGCTTTACGATCCGTTAAATGTTATAAAACGGAGGTTTGTTCTTTAAAAGAATGGAAAAAACAAACAGACTTTGTCTGGTGGTTTTTTACAGATGAATGGAAATTGTTTCGTTCTCATGTGTTTTTGGTTTTATGGAACGATGTTTCTCGAGTATGAAGAAATACTTGCAAAAAAAAGCAAGGCGGCTTCACACTTTAGTACCGAGGGCGACCAAACCCTACTTAAATAAATTTAAGCTTCTACCTAAAGCATATGTGAAAACCGCCCATGCCGTATACGAAAGTACAAAACTTTTTAGACATGGAGCGATTTCACGATACTCTCGATAGTAAAATTGGTCGTTTTGACTCGAGATTACATCGTTTAATTATGACTATTAAAAGTCTAATTATCAATTCGCTTATACAAATATAACAATAATTTTTAACTATTCGCTATAGCGAACACTTTTTTTTAAACAAAATGAAAAAAAACGATTATAAAAGTAACCTCAATAAAAAATTATGTGAATATATCACGATTCGCTTTTTATCCAATTTTAATAATATAAGCAATAATAATAGCCAAAATAAATACGCAAAAGCAGTCGGAGTAACATCTTCAACAATTAGTAAAATATCTAAAGGAGATGGGTACAATATTCCATTATCTACTATAGCTTTAATTTTAAAGTATGAAAAAATTAGCTTGTCAGATTTTTTTGAAGACTTTAATAAATTTTATAATAATTAATTTAAATAAATAAAAAGGCTTCAGATGAAGCTTTTTTTATTCAATTATTTATATATACAACAATGGTAATAAATTAGATTAATTTATATATTTGTTATTTACACTAAATGAAGATATAGCTTTAGTTTCGTAAAAAAACAATGTTAGCGGTCATGCTAAAACAACACCCAAAACAATAGATTAACAAACAAAAAATATGGAACACTCAAAGCATAATCATACCGAAAGCACCCACACACATAACCACCATTCCGAACACAGTGGCTCTGGACACGATAAACACGCAGGACATAATATTGCCGATTTTTGGAAGCGATTTGTAATCTGTTCGATTGTATCCATTCCTGTACTTGCCTTGTCGCACATGATACAGCAGTGGTTAGGATTTGAAGTCACTTTTGAAGGCGACAAATATGTGTTAGCCCTTCTTTCCACTTTCATATTCTTATATGGCGGTTACCCTTTTCTAAAAGGGCTGTATGACGAAGTAAAAGATAAGGCCATTGGTATGATGACACTGATTGGCGTTGCAATTACAGTTGCCTGGGCTTACAGTGTTGCTATCACTTTTGGTTTGCAGGGTATGGACTTTTATTGGGAAATGGTCACTCTGATAGACATCATGCTCATTGGCCATTACTTTGAGATGAAGTCGGTTATGGGTGCTTCTCGCTCATTGGAATTGCTCGTAAAAATGATGCCTTCCACTGCACACCATATTAAGGACGGGAACATTCACGATATGCCGGTCAGTCAATTGAAAATTGACGATATGGTACTGGTGAAGCCGGGCGAGAAAGTTCCGGTAGACGGTATAGTAATAGAAGGGGAAAGTTATGTGGATGAGAGTATGCTCACAGGTGAGAGCAAACCTGTAAAGAAAGAAAAAGACAGCAAAGTAATAGGTGGGGCAGTAAATAGTAATGGGTCTTTAACCATTAGAGTGGTAAGCATTGGAAAAGACAGTTACCTAAACAAAGTAGTGAAACTCGTTGAAGATGCACAAAAAATAAAATCCAAGACACAAAACTTTGCCGACCGTGCCGCAAAGGTTTTGACTTTCGTTGCCCTGGGCGGTGGTGTCATTACGTTTGTTGTTTGGTTGCTGTTAGGGTTTCCTTTTGTATTTGCATTGGAAAGGATGGTTACGGTAATGGTTATTTCCTGCCCGCATGCCTTAGGTTTGGCAGTGCCTTTGGTGGTTGCCATTTCAACATCCATTTCTGCACAAAAAGGTTTGCTCATTCGCAACAGAACTGCTTTTGAAAATGCTCGATTGATAACAACCATTATTTTCGACAAGACAGGAACACTTACAAAAGGTTCTCATGAATTGCAGGAAGTGAAGGTATTGGGTAATGGATTTGATAAAAACGAATTACTCCGTTTGGCATCAGGTGTTGAACAACATTCTGAACATTATATCGCTGCGGGTTTTTTGCGAAAAGTAAAGGAATTGAAAATCAAAATTCCAAAAGCAGAAAATTTCAATTACTTGCCTGGAAAAGGATTAGAAGGAAATGTGGAAGGAAAAGAAATAAAAGTAGTCGGACCAAATTACCTGAAAGAACAAAACATTAGCGTGACCGATACAACCAATGATTTTACAGGAACAGTTGTTTATATTCTGATTGACAAAGAAGTAGCAGGATATTTTACCTTCTCTGACCAAATTAGGGAAAGCTCTTTTGAAGCCATTCAAATATTAAAAGAAGCAAGCATTAAAAATTTGCTTCTTACTGGGGACAATGAAAAAGTAGCCAAGAAAGTGTGTGATGAATTGAAAATGGACGGCTACATAGCCAACGTATTACCTCACGATAAATTAGAGAAAGTAAAAGAATTACAAACCAAAGGGGAATATGTTGCCATGACAGGCGATGGAGTGAATGATGCACCTGCACTGGCACAAGCAGATGTGGGAATTGCTGTTGGTTCAGGAACAGATGTGGCAGCAGAAACAGCAGACATTATACTTGTAAACTCCGACCCAAAAGACATTGCCAACCTGATATTATTTGGTAAGGCTACGTATAATAAAATGATACAAAACCTCTGGTGGGCTGCGGGTTATAATATACTTGCAATCCCTTTAGCAGCAGGTGTATTATACAAGTGGGGATTTATGTTAAGTCCTGCAATTGGTGCTGTTTTGATGAGTTTAAGCACTATTGTAGTAGCAATAAATGCACAGCTATTAAAAAGACGACTGACATGAGAAAATCAAGTTACATAGACGCAGAAAAGAAGCACGAACCGCTAACAGGCGTTTGGCTCAATGGCGGGTGACGTGGTTAATTGAACATTGTACCTCGCATCAACTTTTGTGGTGTATTGACAGTTTTGTGCTCCGAAACCCGCCACTGCGCCAAGCGCCAAAACGTTAGCAGTAATATTAATCGAAACTCCACAATGAAATTAGACAGTCTACCAACTATTGAAAACGAAGATGATTTACTGCTTCAAATGGAGCAATTTAAAATGGGATTAGTATCTCGTGCAACTGGTGGTGATTTTGACACAAAAGAATATTCTAGATTTAGAAAATTAATATTGACAAATAGCAACTTAGAGAAAGTAGTACCGCGTTTTTTAAAACTTTGCAGAACTTCAGATGAGTTTTGGGGTTGGATTAAGTCAGAAGCTCCTTCTTATGCAGAAAGAAGAATTATAATTGCAAATGAAATTAATCCAATATTAGAAATCTTAGAATACGAAAATGGTGAAGGTGCTTTAGAGTTTAGTAAAAACTATGAAGAAAAAGAAGTTATAGGACACGGTGGATTTGGAATGGTTTACTTATATGAACAACGTTTACTTAAGCTAAATTTTGCTGTTAAAGTTTTTGCTCCTTCATTCTATGAAAGTGGAGGTGACGAAAAAGAATTAGAAAGATTTTTTCAAGAAGCCAGAATTCTTTTCAAGCTAAATCATCGAAATATTATTAAAGTTTATGATGCTGGACTCATTGGAAAACGACCATTTATTAGAATGGAATATTTTGAGGGAAAAAATCTTAATCAAATCCTACAAGAAGTTGGAACATTGAGTATTGACAAATCAATTATAGCAATTAAGAGCATAGCTAGTGCTATTAATCACGCACACGAAAATGGAGTAATTCATAGAGATTTAAAGCCTAGCAATATAATGGCAGCAAAACCAAATCAATTTCGGGTTATTGATTTTGGATTAGGAATTTTTATAGAAAATGAACTTCATTCCAGACTTACAAAAACAGGTTCTCAAACTATTAGCGGTTATTATAATGCTCCTGAACTTGTTGCAAATCCGAAGTTAATTGATAAACGTTCTGACATATATTCAATTGGTGCAATTTGGTATACATTACTTTGTAATCAACCTCCTGCTGGTTCTAATTTTATGAAAATTTTATCTGAAAATGGAATCGAAGAAAAGGTTTTAGAAATAATAACTAAATGTTTAAATCCAATTGAAAATAGATATTCAGATTGTATTGAATTACTAAATGATATAGAAAAACTGTAGCTAATAACTAAGCTTTCGTCTTGTCTGGAGAGTATGATATGTATTGAAATCACTGAACACAAATAACAATAAATATACAACCTCGCTAAGTGTTTTTTAGCAAGGTTTTATTTTTACACAATAAGGTATACAATATAGTTTTGTTTGTATATTTGGGTTTAATTTTAGGAAATGTAGATATAAGGAATATTTAATGAAACTTTTCTATATTCTACTTTGTAAAAAAAAACAATGTTAGCTACAAGTATAAAACAATCAACAAATTTAATAAATGATTTAAATGTCAAATAACAAATGGGGATTTTTAAGAGAAACTTCTGAATCAGCAAAGAAATCTGGAATAGATAAGGATACTGGTTTACATAGAACCGGGCTTGAGGTATATTTAAAAACAATTTTCCCTGAAATTGACGATTGGATTCATAATAAAACAATTGGTCAAAACAATTCTGAAGGTAAAAATATTTTAAGTCGACCTGATTATAGAAGTGAAAAATTAAAATTGATTATTGAATTTGATGGACTTCTTCATTATACCAAACCTGAAACTATTGAAAAAGATGAAGTAAATACAAAAATTTACGAAAGTTTTGGATATAAAGTAGTCAGAATTCCATATTTCATTCAACTAACAAGAACAGCTGTTAGTACATTATTTAATATTGAATATTCAGAAGAACTATTTGATGAATCAATTTCATCTCTTGGTATTAAAGGACAAAATACACCTGCATACTTATGCCCTGCTGGAGTTAAAAGAATGGCAGAAGAATTTTACAAATTTCCAGAACAATATAAAATAAATTTAAATTTTCTAAAAGTGCAAAATAATAAACACTTAACTGGAATTGAGTTTTTAGAAAAAGAGTATAACTCAATAAACAATAATACCAATAAATAACAAGGGTAACTGTTGCACAACTCCAGTTTTAGGTACAAAAAAAAATAGAATAAATAATAACCTCTTTAAAAGCATTTTTAGTGAGGTTTTTTGTTTTTACGTGAAAGCGTAATGGATATCCTAACGAAAGTTCC
>NZ_DJBB01000023.1:0-6214 GCF_002429865.1 Empedobacter sp. UBA5987 | reverse complement strand
GTAAATACTTTGATAAATATACCAAATTGAAAGGAACTCACAACCTATGAATTCGCTTATTTTTTTGGTTGGATGTTGTAATTACTTTGATAAATATACCAAATTGAAAGGAACTCACAACATTAACATCTATTAACGAAAAACTTGATAAGTTGTAATTACTTTGATAAATATACCAAATTGAAAGGAACTCACAACATCAAGTCTAATCTGATTTGTTTGCTTGTTGTTGTAATTACTTTGATAAATATACCAAATTGAAAGGAACTCACAACAGAAGTGAACATACAATTACTAAGCAAATCGTTGTAATTACTTTGATAAATATACCAAATTGAAAGGAACTCACAACGCAGTAGCATCGTCGATTGCTTGTTGTTCAGTTGTAATTACTTTGATAAATATACCAAATTGAAAGGAACTCACAACGGTGTAGTAGTCATAGAACTACCATTACTAGTTGTAATTACTTTGATAAATATACCAAATTGAAAGGAACTCACAACAATAAAGTCACTCTTGACCAACTTTCAGATGTTGTAATTACTTTGATAAATATACCAAATTGAAAGGAACTCACAACAATCCTTCATCAACTTTATTAACGTTGAATGTTGTAATTACTTTGATAAATATACCAAATTGAAAGGAACTCACAACTACCCATAAGGAAGTTTGATATTATCAATTGTTGTAATTACTTTGATAAATATACCAAATTGAAAGGAACTCACAACACTCTTTTTATACTCGCCTGAACGAGTTTAGTTGTAATTACTTTGATAAATATACCAAATTGAAAGGAACTCACAACTAACCGCTTCCGTAGGTGTAAAATATTCCTGTTGTAACTACTTACGTAAAATTACTAAAAGTGAAAGGAACTCACAACACAATGACGCAAGGCCGATTATATACTCAAGTTGTAACTACTTACGTAAAATTACTAAAAGTGAAAGGAACTCACAACCCAGGGGCTGATGGTAGTTCTTTGTTTACTGTTGTAACTACTTACGTAAAATTACTAAAAGTGAAAGGAACTTAATAGTTTTTAATAATAAATTCCACGAAAAAGGCTCTTATTCAAGAGCTTTTTTGTTAAAGAAATGTTTTGGGTAAAAGTACTTTTTACCGAGCTTAAAACAAGGAATCGTCTTGTTTCTCCTCATGCGATACAACGTTTTGTCACTAACGTTAAGTAGCCTTTGCACATCTGCACTGTCGTAGAATCCGTGATCTTTGTCCGTGGGTTGTATATTCGTAATTAATTCTACTAAAAGAAGTTTTAACTCGTTGCTATCCTTCTCTTTTTGTGTAAAAAAGTAAGTGTTTTGCATACGTTTTAATTTACTTAATTTCAGTAAGATACGTATTTTGATTAAATAAAACAAATGATAAGAGGAAATAGGGATAGGGAGGGGGTGTTAATTTTTTTTATTGATTTTCTGTTTTAATTATTCGAATTTCTTTTTTTTTATGTCACTTTTTACTTGACTAAAAAGTAACCAAAAAGTCAAGGCCGTAAACCTCTCTACTAAAAATTTTCTCATTCCACTAAAGATTTTAAAAACCCTACGGGCTAAAACCTTTTTTACGTTTCATTCAATCATTTTCTTAACGTGTGAGTTTTAATGCCGTTCTCTTAATTCTTTTTCAATATTCAAATTCACTTTTCAATGAATTAAAAACCGTCCTTATTTAAGAATGTTTATTTATTGACCTTTAATATTTTACGTTGATTTATTGTTAATGAATAGGAATTTAAAATCCGACGATTTAGAATCGAAATGTAATTCAACTCTAAATTATTAGAATATAAAAGTTGGAGTGTTTGAGTGAAACGAGTTGCCAACTTTATGGAAATAATTTAGTTAGTTGAATCATTGAGAGTCTACTGTCGGCATCTTTTTTTGTTTCGTTTTTTGGATGAGCAAAAAATGAAAGTAAGAATTTAAAATGGTCACTGAGGTACTCTAAGTGCAGAATCTTTCCATTACTTCTTTTCTAAATCAAATTCATTTTAACAATGAATTTCAAAAACCGTCATTGCTGAAGAGTCGAGTGTCAATTCGACGTAGCGAGTGTTAAAATGATTTACTGTTTACATTTTATATGTGAATGATTTAAAGCATTTAGCGAGTAGTCGTTATTGACCGACTTGTAAGCACCGACTTGACTTTTTTGGTTCTTTTTTTCATCAAGGAAAAAATGAACATATGTACCTAAGCTCCACAGGAGCTTCTCCTCTTAATTTCAAATTTTTAATTTCAAATGTTTTTGTGTCAAGACTTCTCCGAAGGGCATATGAATTCATTTAAAAACAATAATAACTCATGAATAAAAAATCAATGAAATATAGTTTTGAAAAACGAGAATAATCTTTCTATCACTTTTTTGAGAGCAAAAAAGTAATCAAAAAANNCCCTACGGGCTAAAACCTTTTTTACGTTACATTCAACCATTTTCTTAACGTGTGAGTTTTAATGCCGGTTTCTTAATTCTTTTTCAAATACATAATACATAATACATTTCCACTATGGCATTAAAACAAAAAAAATTCCAAGAATAAAATTCTATTTCTAAAACCTTATTCTCGGTAATGACTAAACAAACAGTTGATTGTGAAATCATACATCTGTTATAACACCTCGTGTTTCCCTAAATACATACTTGTACTGGCTTGTGTTCTTTTCTCTGTGTTGAGGTAGATCCACACATCAATTTCCTTGTTTTGATAGGGTGTAGGTAAATTAATACTTGCTACAAGCATATCACGGGTTGTAATTTCTTCGGAAATGTAGAAACTATTCAGTTCCTCACAATAGCAAACTACGTTTACAAGATCCGTTTCTTTCGCATTTCCTTGTCCTGAGTTGTCTTCCCAACTAAAACTAAATATACCAGCTGTTGTGGCATCCAGCTCTGGAAGCTGAAAATCTAATAACTCGCCTTTGGTAATGAGAACACGTGCTACGATAATAACAGGTAAATCTAGCACCATTTCCACAGCATTGGTTAGGGTATAAGACGTCGCATTGTTAAAACGAGATTGTTTACCTGCTTTATTCCCAAAATACCTGTTTTGGATAGAGCGCAATGGTTGCAAAAAATTGATGGTTTTCCTAAACTTAACCCTTTGAATTAATTGCTCCTCTGTGGGTGCTTTTTTTGATGCTTTTGGTAGACTTCGGATAATATCCTTTCCACGCCAGTTGACACCAATCACTGTTCCTACTTTTCCTGAAAATCCGCCAAGGATTCCTTTTTTAATTTCGGCCATACTCTTAATTTTTTATGTTATGTAGCAGCAAGTTAGTGGAATAATGCATTGGTTTTTAAGTTTGCAAGACACCATGTCTAGTATAGACCATTAATGACCGCTATTGTCCATTTTTGTCCGGTATGGAGGAGAAATGAAAAAAGACAGAAAACACAACTTTCCTTTATTAGAGAGGGTTTGAGACAAAAATGATAAAAGTAGAAATAGGGTTTGTTCGAGTGTTGTTCGAGTGTCCTTCGACAACGGTTCGGAAAAAGAGGTGTTTTGTCGAACAACGGTCGAACAAGTGTCGAAGGATTGTCGAACAAAATAGGGGTGAAGTAAAGGAAAAATAAACAGGTTTTTATTTGAAACGGTAGTTATTTCATTAATGAATTCGACTATACCTAAATGATAATATAAGATTGCAGAGAAAAAAATCATGATTAAATTAATAGATTTTTTTAAAAAAATATTAATTTTGCAGTAGATAAAAAGGAAATGGTGTTCTTCCTTACCCAACCGCTTTATAAAAAGCTGATGACGCCTGATTAAATAAAATGATCTAAGCATTTTAATCAGGTAGTTATGCAATTAAAACAAACAAAATCTTTTAGCAAAAAAATAAATTTACAGTTACATCTGTTGTTTAGACAATTTCCTGCAATTCCTTATATTTTAAAATGGGCATTTTTATGTTCTCTTATAGGACTGTGTGTAGGTAGTGCTTCGGCAGGTTTTCTTCAATCATTAAATTGGGTTACAAATTATCGTGAAAATCATTTATGGTTAATTATATTTTTACCGATTGGTGGTTTCTCTATTGGTTTACTTTATTACTATTTTGGTAAAAACATTGAAGCTGGAAATAATTTACTTATTGACACAATACATAATCCAAAGGAAATAATTCCTTTTAGGATGGCTCCGTTTGTATTTATAGGAACACTTGTTACCCATATGTTTGGAGGCTCAGCAGGTAGAGAAGGAACTGCATTACAAATGGCAGGAGCAATTGCAGATCAATTTATTAAACCATTTCGATTGATAGAATATGAGCGAAAAATTTTAATTATTTCAGCCATTTCAACTGGTTTTGGTTCAGTGTTTGGCACACCATTAGCAGGAGCCATTTTTGGTTTAGAAGTTTTTTTAATAGGACGATTAAAATACGATGCTATTTTTCCTGCATTTTTGTCCGCAATTATAGCTGATTTAGTTACCAAACTTTGGCATACTGAGCATACACATTATCATATCGATTTTGTTCCTGAAATTTCATTTCTCAACATTTTTTTTACCATTATAGCAGGTGTTATTTTTGGTATATGTGCAGCAACATTTAGTAAATCTATGCATAAGACAAGTGCTATTTTTAAATCAAAAATAAGTTTTCCACCTTTTCGTCCTTTAGTAGGAGGTACAATCGTAGCTCTTGCAGTTTGGATAATTGGTACCACAAAATATATTGGTTTGGGCGTACCAACAATTGTTGAATCTTTTGAAGAGCAATTGCCAGCGTATGACTTTCTATTGAAAATGATTTTTACCATTTTAACACTCTCAGCAGGTTTTAAAGGAGGAGAGGTAACACCTTTGTTTTTTATTGGAGCTACTTTGGGGAGTGCAATAAGTATTTTTATCCCATTACCGATTGGACTTTTAGCAGGAATGGGGTTTGTTGCAGTTTTTGCAGGAGCAACAAATACGCCGTTAGCTTGTAGTATTATGGCACTTGAACTTTTTGGTGTTGATTGTGGAGTATATGCTGCTATAGCTTGTGTTGTTGCATATTTGATTTCTGGTAACAACAGTATTTATAATAAACAAATGATTGGTGAACCAAAGTATAAGAGATTTTTAAATCAAAAAGGTAAACGATTAAATGAACTCTAAAAACATTTACATGAACTCAGAATTACATAATATAAATATAGTGAGAATATATTTTGGTTATGGACAGCAAGCCAAAGGACAGTCTTTCTGGCAAAGACTTTGGAATAATAATTTAGGTCAATTACTTTTGAAAAGAGCAAAAGAAATGAACATTAACCAAGCAGCAATCTTTATAGCTAAAGCAGGTTACTTGCACAATGATAGTATTAGTTTTAATATTTCAGAAATTCCATCAAACAAGAACCCAGTTTGCCTCGAACTTATTGATACACCTAAAAATTTGAAAAATTACTTAATAAAGAACAAAGCATTACTTTCTGAGGCAAATATTGTTTTGTTCAATGAGAGTAGTTTTAAATTATCACAATAGAAAAGAAGAAAAGAGAAATACAGATGTCAATATTATTTTCAAAAAAAAATATATTATACTTAGTTAATTGATAAAATGAAAACAGTAAATTGTTCGCTTATATTAATATTGGTTTTTCTAAATATTGAATAGTTCAGTAAAATGAAAATTTAGTAATTTATATTTTTCGATTATTCTTATTTATTTAAATACTTTTTCATAATATTCAATACATTTTTGAGAGATTGTTCTGTAATTAAAATGGTTGACTTTTCTATCATTCTAGTTCTAAAATCATCACAACAAGCAATAATTCTAAATCCATCTTTTGTTTCAATAAACTTTGGACTTTCATTGTGATCAGAACATTTTTCTAATTCAATAATATCTTTAATAAATTCGTAGTTAATTTTATCCATGGTAGAGAGCTTTTATAAAATTATTTAATTTATTATTTTTTATCTTTTAAGTTAACCCCATTATAATTTTAAAAATTGTGAGATATTATAAATTTTAATTTTACTTGATTCGAATAAAATTATACAGTTCATCATAAAAAAACATCAACTCATCATTTTATTTTTGAACATTATAAAGATCGCTAATATTTTTGAATCAAAATAATTAACATATAATCAAATCACAATGAAAAAATTTGTAAATATCATTAAGTTTATATTCATATCAATTTTTGTAATCTTCCCCTTGTT